>JAVQRZ010000213.1:0-1196 GCA_033582115.1 Candidatus Korarchaeum sp.
AAGGGCTCTAATACCTACGTACCTCGCTAACCCCATAACTTGCACCTCTCTAATAGACCTTTCCCTCTTAGCTTCCCAGGTTTCTGTGATGAATTAATTTTAAGCTTTCTCAATAAATACGGTTTCTCAATAAATCCGGTAAATTCAACTCGATACATCTACCGTAAACTTTTTAAAGTTTCAGAAGCATTATAATATTGAAGTCTCCTGGTGGTATAGATGAGGAGAGCATATTGGTTAACGATTCTAGTGGTAATAATTTTGATCCTTATAGGAGCTGCTTATGTCCTCCTTCAGCAACAAGCCCCTCCAGCAGCTAGGATCACCTTAGGTACGACTGATAAGATCTCAGACTTAGACACATCTAACGCTTATGACTTCTTCACGTGGGAAGTGCTCTCCAACATAATGGAGGGTCTTTACAAGTACGAACCAGGCACTGATAAGCTCATACCGGGTATAGCTGAGAGATACGAGGTTAAGGACGAGGGCTCCACATGGGTATTCTACCTAAGGAAGGACGCTAAGTTCTGCGATGGAACGCCTGTGAAAGCTCAGGATTTTGTGAGGAGCATAAAGAGGGTCATGAGCATAAACGGTGACCCTGCTTGGCTCGTGACTGACTTCGTTGAGGATGTAGTGGCTTTAGATGACTACACAGTCCAATTCAAACTAAAGAAGCCTATCAGCTACTTCTTAGCTCTGGTTGCAACACCACCTTACTTCCCGGTTCACCCTAGCTACCCTGCCGATAAGATCGTGAGTGATGCGACTTGGGGAGGCGCTGGGGCTTACTGCATAAAGGAGTTCAAGAGGGATGAGTACATAATCTTAGAAGCGAATCCTTACTACCACGGGACGAAGCCTAAGAGCGGAACCTTCGTGATAAGGTTCTATAAGGATGCATCAACGATGAGACTAGCTTTGGAGGGGGGTAGATGTAGCTTGGAAGACCCTCAGGCCTACTGACTACAAGGACTTAATGGGTAACATGAACTACAAGAGCGTAGTAGCTCCTGGAGGTTTCATAAGGTACATAGTCCTTAAGGTAGATACTCCCCCGTTTAATGACGTTCGCATTAGGCAAGCCTTAGCTTACGCTGTGGATAGGTCTGAGATTGTGGATAAGGTCTTCCTAGGGACGATGGCTCCCCTCTACAGCATGGTGCCCAACAGGATGTAGAGTCACATGGATT
>JAVQRZ010000214.1:0-2956 GCA_033582115.1 Candidatus Korarchaeum sp.
AGAATCGATCCATTACGATAAAGTGATAATAGCGACTGGCTTGAGCCCGGTGGTACCGAGAGTAGATGGGATAGATCTAGAGGGGATAGGTACTGTATGGGATTTGGAGAGCGTTAGAGATCTACTCAATCAACTGGGCAATGAGGTAGTAGTCGTAGGTGGTAGCGCCACTGGAATAGAGGTAGCATCGGAGCTTTCTATTACTGGGAGGAAAGTCACGCTCATAGAAGCGATGGAGCAGCTCATGCCGGGTAAGTTGGATCCGCCAATCTCTTCCCTCGTGATGAAATCTCTGAGTGATTTAGGCGTCAAAGTGATGCTGAAGACCCCTATGGAGAGATTGGAGGGAACAGGGGGGAGGCTAACTCATGTAGTCACTCCTAAGGGCAGGATAGAAGCTGATACAGCCATAGTGGTGATAGGAGCTAAACCTAACATAAGTGTAGCTACCGAATCAGGGCTTCTTATCGGAGAGACAGGTGGTATCAAAGTGGATGACTATATGTTCACCTCAGATCCATACATCCTAGCGGCTGGGGATGTAGCTGAGGTGAGGGATTTCGTCACAGGGAAACCTACTCTCACAGGTTTAGCTTCTACAGCTTTAGTTCAAGGAAGGATTGCAGCTGAGAATGCTGTAGGAGGGAGAACAAAGTATTTAGGGGCTTTATCCCCTTTCTTAGTCTCTGTTGGGGATTACTTCTTCGGAGGAGTGGGCCTCTCAGCGAGCAGAGCAGAAGCCTTTTCAGTAGATTACATAGCCTTCAGGTTCTCAGGCGCGGACCTACCGAGGTACATGAAGGATAAGGACAATACTGTGATCTGGATGGTAACGGATAGGGAAGGTAAGTTATTAGGAGCTCAGGTCTTCGGGAGGAGGGGAATCAGAGAGAGAATTCTATTCCTAACTGCAGCAATATATGCGAACTTCAGAGTGCAAGACATCAGGATAATGGAGTTCGCCTATCAACCGGAAGTTTGCGATGTCTTGGAGCCTATAGCAACAGCTGCCGAAGGAATATACAGGAAGTACCTGGCATTTAGGACCTTCAACGGAATATAGGGGATTAGAAATCAAGTTAGGATCCTCCTGATGATGTCTCTAGGGTCCTCTAAGTTCCTCAATAGAGGTCTCGTATCCATTATGTGAGAGTCAGGATCCCTTAGGATAGCTTTTATTATGTTCACAGCTTCTTCGTAGGAGCTAGCCCTCCATATAGGAAAGCCCATATCCTTTAAGTAGTCATTAACGTACAGTTTAGTGTTTAGAGGGAAGACGCAAAGAGAAGGGGTACCTAAAAGAGCAGACTCCCTAGCCATAGTCCCTCCTCCGGTCACAACCATAACTACCCTCCTGAACAGATCGAGGGTATCTACCGTGCTGGAGAGCACGGTTACCCTCTCCCCATAGAGCTCCTTTATTACCCTCGCCTGCTCCTCATATCTCGGCTTCACTATCACGTCAGCCCCGCATTCAATGATGACCTTAATGAGCTTTAGGGAAAATCCCTCCCTTCCTAGCATGTACGAAGCCCCACTCTCCTCTGGCCTAACGAAAACCTTGAAATCTCTATTAAAGCTTACTCCATTCTCTAGGTGCTCCCTCACCCAAGCTACTTCGTCTACACCATTATAAGGGACTAAGGAATCCTCAGAGGCACCTAGTCTAATCATCTCACCCTTCGGTATTGCGCTAGGATGGACTACTTTCCAAGATAGAGGGAGGGTGAGCCTACCGACGTGATATGAGTGAGGGGAATCGTTCATCGTGATTGATCTCATCGAGAGACCGTAAGCCACTCTAACAGCTTCTGGAGAGGAGAAAGATATCAGAAAATTCGGTTTATATTCAACAGCAAACTTCGTGAGGAGCTTTACTCTATCAGCATAATACATAAGCTTTTCCCTTAGATCCCTTGAAGAGTAACTTCCTATCTCAATGAACCTCACACCAAACTTCTTCAGTAGATCCACGGATTCTAAGTAGCCCTTCACCGTGATCACATAATCCTCCTTTATGTCCCTGGCTATTGAGGACATTAATCTTGCTTGCTTAGGAGTTATGGCATCCAACCAGACCCTCATCCTGTATTCTCTCCTCTGAGGGATTCAAGTGTTTTCTCTAAGAACTGCAGGCCTTTCTCAAGGAGTTTCACGCCGGATTCAGTTATCTCGTAATAGTTTCTCATCTTTCCAGTATCCTCTCCTCTCTTGATTGAGACCCTTACGTATCCCATAGCCCTCAGAGATCTCATAACCATGTAAGCAGTTACTCTAGCAGGCTTCCAGCCGAACCTCTCTTCTATTAGCTCTGATATCTCGTAAGGATAAGCAGGTCTCTCCTTGAGTACGGAAAGCACATATATCCAGAGGTTCTCTTTCGTGAGTTTCTCCTCTAATCTCTGTAAAGGAGCCGGAGCCTTACCCGACGTACTCCGTTGACTCACTCTCCTCACCCTGGAACCCCTGCTCCTCCCTTATCCTTCTCTCTATTTCCCTCAGTATCTCGCTCTTTATTTTATCTATCTCCTCTATCTGCCTATCTAGTGATTCGAAATCTAGGTTAAGTGAGAATACAGCATCCAGCGACTGCAGGACTCTCTTAGCAGCTCTAGGGTCAGGGGAGTAGTCAGGCGATACCCCACTTATCACGATACTCCTAATACCTTTTATCCTTGCGATGCCGAGTACTGAGCCTGCAAGACCTACTACGACCTTTATGAGGTCCTCCTTCGCAGCATTGGCCATTAAGAAAGCATCTAAAAGCTCACTATCAGTTCCGAAAACGAGGACCTTCCCTGCAACGCTCTCCTCAACGAAGCCCGTTATCACAATTATCCTCCTTACACCTAGCTTGGATAGGACGTTCAGGATCTCATTAGCTACTTCCATTGAACCCCAAGGCACGGGCTGGACATCGCTAGTCACTAATACGAGAGGAGGATCGTTCAGTTGA
>JAVQRZ010000215.1:0-1258 GCA_033582115.1 Candidatus Korarchaeum sp.
TAGATGAGCTCAGGAAAATAGTCAGGATTGTCGAGCCGGACCTCAGGGTGCTGGTCTTAGACGGAGTCGCTGGTAATGATATACTCAGTCAGTGCGACTCCTTCAGCGAGGTCGGGTTTGATACTATAGTAATAACTAAAGTGGATGCCGGCGGTTTGGTAGCGCCTCTCTTCGCTTCAATTCACTCCAAGAAACCTGTCCTCTTTCTAGGGACCGGTCAAGGCCTCTCGGACCTCTCACCGTTCGATCCATCTAGGGCAGTAGAGGTTATATTAGGTAGCTGATTTCTAGCTCGGCGATAACATGTCGGTAGCTAGGAGCTTGAGGGGTAAGGACTTCCTAACTATGCTCGACCTCACTCCCTTCGAGTTCAGGTACTTACTGAGGAGATCCTGGGAGCACAAGTACGGGCTAGCCCCCAAGGACATACTCAAAGGGAAGTACGTAGCTGGTATCTTCGAGAAGCCTTCCACTAGGACTAGGGTCTCCATAAGCGTTGCTACCTTCGACCTAGGTGGTGTCTTCATAGAGCTCCCTATCTCGAGCCTTCAGATATCCAGGGGAGAGAGCGTAAGGGATACCGCTGAGGTGCTGAGCAGGTTCGTTCACGCTATAGCTGCTAGGGTCAAGCTTCACTCTACACTCGAGGAGCTAGCTATGTGGGCTAAGGTTCCTGTTATAAATCTCCTCAGCGATAAGTTCCACCCCTTACAAGCTTTAGCTGATGTCTTCACGATACAGGAGTTCTTCGGAGATAGGAAGGTCAAGGTGGCGTTCCTAGGGGACGGTTCAGCTAACACCAACCATAGCTTAATGATAGCCTCAGCTCTGATGGGCTACGACTACTACGTAGGCGCCCCTAAGGAGTACTGGCCTTCTAACGATGTGGTGAGCGAGGTCAAGGAGATCATGGAGAGAACCGGGGGGGGTTTGACGATCACAGAGAATCCGATCGAAGCCGTCAAAGGGGTTGACGTCATATATACTGACACCTGGAAGTCGATGGGCGTCGAGGATGTGGAAAAGAGGATGCAGCTCCTACCGCCCTACCAAGTGAACTCACAGTTGCTGAGCAAAGCATCTCCTCACGTTAAGGTGATGCACTGTCAACCTTGGTATATAGGCGAGGAGATAACTGAGGATGTAGCTTATGGTGAGCATTCAATAGCCTTTGATCAGGCTGAGAACAGGCTTCACACGGCTAAAGCTGTCTTAGAAGCCTTGCTATCCTGACCTACACTTACCCAATAAGTTTATA
>JAVQRZ010000216.1:0-6953 GCA_033582115.1 Candidatus Korarchaeum sp.
GTCTTAACTCCTCCTCTGGCTACTTGAATGACCCAAGTATCTGTCCCAGCTCCTCTGAAATCTGTCTCGTACTGGTGCGGTATCTTGTTATCCTCAGCTGCTCTCTCTATGAGCTCAACTATCTCCGGGTGGTAGATAGGACCTTTGGATATGACGGGTCCCTTACCTAAGCTTAATTTGAACTCTTCAGGTATTAAGGGTTGCTTAGCGAAAGTAACATCAACAGCTATAGCTACCTCTGGTTTAAGCTTGTAGGCCATCATCTCCGCTCCTCTCAGCCCTATCTCCTCCTGCACAGTAGCTGTGAAGTGAATCTCAGCATTCAAGCTATCTTTGTTCTCCGAGCATAACTTCATTGAGTAAATCATTGATGCGGTTCCAGCAGCATTATCAAGTCCCGGGGAGGAGAGGAACTCGCTCCCAATCGGTATAGGTTCGTAATCAGCTACACCATAAGTTCCTGGCTTTATTCCCATATTCTCAGCTTCTTCCTTATTGCTAGCTCCTACATCTATTGCTAGGTCTCTGATCTCTATTTTCTTCTCCTCCAGCTCCTTATAAGTTCTGAGTAAGTGAGCTGGTACAGGTCCTATCACACCTCTGACGACTCCTCTCTCAGTCAAGAGCTTCACTCTCGAGCCGTAGAGTACTCTAGGATCCCATCCAACTCCCTCGAACTTCAAGTACCCTTCCTCAGTTATTTCCTTAACTATGATACCTATTTGATCCACATGGGCAGCTACCATGATGCATGGCTTCCCTCCAGGGTTGATTATACCTTCAACGTTCCCCCAAGGATCTACTCTCACTACATCGCAATAAGGTTCGATTAACTCGGATAACTCAGGAGCGAAAGCTACCTCTCTACCTGTAACTCTCGGCATAGAGGCCAGTCTGATGAGGAGGTCTCGAACATAGGCTAACTGCTCGCTCAAAGCCCCACCCTAACTAGATCATCAAGGTATAAATAATTAAGTTCATGGAGATTTAGATGCCCTTCAGGATAGAGGATGTAAGAGCTAGAGAGGTGCTCGATTCCAGGGGAAACCCCACCGTAGAGGTCACTGTTAGGTTGGAGGGTGGGGGTCTCGGGAGGTTCTCGTCACCTTCAGGTGCTTCTAAGGGTAAGAGAGAAGCTTTGGAGTTAAGGGATGGGGGGAAGTGGCTTAAGGGTATGGGTGTTATGAAAGCTGTGAGAAATGTCAACGAGATAATAAGGGAGTCTTTAGTAGGGGTGGATGCTTCGCTACAGTCATTGGTGGATGAGATACTCATCCAATTAGATGGAACACCTGATAAATCTAGATTGGGAGTTAACGCGATACTAGGCGTATCAATAGCGTCAGCAAAAGCTTCAGCGAATCAAATAGGACTCCCTCTCTACAGGTACTTAGGAGGTGCTTTCGCTAGGGTGCTACCTGTACCCTTAATGAATGTGATAAACGGTGGAAAGCATGCGGGTAATGAACTAGCGATCCAAGAGTTCATGATAGCCCCATTGAACTTCAAAACCTTTAAGGAAGCCTTGTTCGCTGGAGTGAGTGTGTATATGGAGCTCAGGGATTTCCTGAAAGATAGATACGGGAAACAAGCTGTGAACTTAGGCGATGAGGGTGGCTTCGCACCCCCGATGAGGAGAACGGAGGAAGCTCTGGAAGCTCTGATGATAGCAGTAGAGAGAGCTGGATACAGCGGAGATGTTAAGCTAGCTTTGGACTGCGCAGCCAGTAACTTCTATGTGAACGGCCGCTATGAGATAGACGGTAGGTCAGTAGATGAGGGAGAGTTGATCTCGATCTACGAGACCTTCATAGGGAGTTACCCCATAGTCAGTCTTGAGGATCCCTTCCATGAGGACGATCTCAACTCTTTCTCTGAGTTAACGAGGAAGTTCGGAGATAAGATCCTGCTAGTCGGTGATGATTTCTTCGTCTCGAATGAGAAATACCTCAGGAGGGGTATCGAGATCGGTGCAGGCAACACTATGATCCTTAAGGTGAATCAAGTAGGTACTCTCACGGAAGCGATGAATACAGCGTTTCTAGCCCTTAGATCAGGGTACAGGGTGATCGTCAGCCACAGATCAGGTGAGACAACAGATCCCTTCATCTCAGACCTCTCAGTCGCACTGAACTGCGGTTACATAAAATCAGGTGCTCCAGCTAGAGGTGAAAGAGTAGTTAAGTACAACAGGCTGCTGGAGATAGAGGAGGAGCTAGGATCTAAAGCTAGCTTTCACCTCCTTTGAGCAGGTGAGTTAAGAAGAACTCCTCCTTCTTCCATCTCATCGAATATCTTACTCAGAGCCCATTTATCCAAAAGAGAGAGCTCTTTATCGGTCAATATCCTGAATTTAGCTCTCCCTCTCAGTAAAGGCGGCATTTTACCGCTGTTGAGCACATCGTTAATTAATACAGTAGCCTCACTGTATCTCCTCCTCCTGTAAACATACCATCTATCACCCTCGATGAAAGGACCTCCGAAGCTCTCCCTAGAGTTGACGTAAATCCTCAGGAAGTTCATCTCTTCATTAGATCCTACTGGGGGGCCCTGTTTTTTTTCAAGCGTGGGCAGAGTGAGATTGAGCAGTTCAGCAGCAACTAAGATGAAGGAACGCTCATCAGTCCAGCCTGAAACCCAGATAGGATCAAAGCCATTCCTCTCGAGTTCGTCGTATAAGAGTCTCGCTAGTCTCTTAGCTTGCGACCACAGGAGCTCCCTGCTGAGGTCCTCCAAGTTCTCTAGATGGATCATAATGAGCCTAGTCCTCCTCTCAGAGAGCTCCCTCTCCAGCTGGTGGAAGGTGCACCTCTTAGAACTCTCTTCCAGTCCTCTGGAGAAGAAATAGAGATCAGGATCCTTTAGGAACGACTTAGCAGCTACCTTAAACCTATTGAACTGAGTATCCGTTAAAGCGGCTGCAGCGTTCCTCCTAGGGTCTACAGGATCTATCACAACTAAGGGTCCGTTGAATGCTGCGAGGGCGTACTCTTCGTTAAGGTGACCCTCTATATCGATGTAGACTCTGGATCCCCAGTTGGCAGCGGACTCCATCAAACTTAGGAAATCGCCATAGTTGATTATTAAGAGCTCGCAGAGATACCCACTGAACCCTCCAACCCTCTCCTCTGCACCATAGGCATCTATAGACTTCAGGAAGGCCTTCAGGAGTCTCGCGTCGATAGGGGATTTGAGCTTAGATCTCACGTAGGAATTGTGAAGAGGGGTTCTATCGACAGCGCTAAGTGCCTTCTCCCCGGGGGAGATGCGGTAAGCTGGAACGAGGTCCACCTCGAAACCATTGTACTTCACTTTAACGTAGGGATGCTCAGCGTAATTCTGCTCATAATCCCCGAAGGACTCCTCAGCTATTTCTAATATCAAGCTACCCAGTAATTCCTTGCCACCTACTTCCTTAGGAAAGAGCACGAAAACATCTAATTCGTGGTTATGAGGGAGCCAAGTATCTCTAACAGCTGAGCCCACCGGTACTACTTGAGCGTCAAGTCTCAACTTCCTAACGGACTCGCTGACTCTCTCCAGGACCTCCTCTAAAGTCCTCTCTAGCAAGAGCCTCTCTTCATCGGATGGTGAAACTATTAATCGAGCTCTCTCCAGTACTTCCTTTATCTTACTCGATGTTTGCATGCCTCCTCGCAAGATCTTCCTCACTCTTCCCCATAAGCTCGACTATCTCAGCTATAAGAGCATCTAAGTAGATCATAGCGCTGAGCTCGAAGAGAGTCCCCAGAGGAGTGAGCGGTTCATGTATCCCTAGGATCTGCCTAGTGAAGTAATCCCTGCTCTCCTCCTCAGGGAGGATCCTACCTCCTATCCTCATTACGAAGTCCGCTAGCTTACCTAAACTGGAGTTCGGATAGCTTGTGATCGCGACTACGTAAGCACCGACACTCTTAGCGACTTGAGCAGCTGTAACCGGGAATTTGGTCTCACCTGAACCACTTACGGCTATCAGTAGATCTCCCTTCTTCATAGATGGGGTTACTGTCTCACCTACAACGTAAACTTGGAAGCCAACGTGAAGTAACCTCATCGCGAAAGCCTTAGCTACTAGACCGGATCTGCCAGCTCCTACGACGAAGATCTTACCTTCACCCATCGTCCTGAAGAGAGCTTTTATAAACATGTTAGCCGATTCCTCATCTATTGTTGATAAATTTTCCTTTACTACCTCTATTAACTTGTTAATCTTATCGTTTACAGGCACACCTATCACCCAGTTCCCAACGAGAGATAACAAAATAACCTTTACCCACCTCGAGTGGTCGGATGAGTGAAGAGCCTAGGAATTTTATGGAAAGGATATCAGCAAGGATAGGCAGTTTAATTCGAGAAATAGGAGATTACCTATATTCTCTAATTGATTTAGGTGATCTTAGGGAAATCTCTAGGAGGTACGTTGTAACTAATAGTTTTGATAGCGTGTTGATGGTGCTAGGTGTTATATTGGGGAGCTACTCAACGGGTGTCTCAGAACCTTCCGTAGCAATAGGTCTGATAAGCGCAGGGGCTCTATCGATCTTCTTATCAGGATTCATAGGCACTTACATCTCAGAGAGAGCTGAGAGAGGGCTCAAGATAAGGGAGCTGGAGAGAGCAGTACTGATGGCTCTTGAGGAGACTGTAATAAGTAAATTAGAGAAAGGGAAAGCGATAATAATAGCCCTCATGAGTGGAGGAATACCATCGCTCTTCGTTATGCTGCTTTCAATACCCTTCCAACTGTGTAAATACGGTATCCTGGAGATAGGACATTCTTACGTGTCCTCCATAGTGGAGGCGTTAACGCTCCTCTTCATCATGGGAGCGTACTTAGGATCCCTATCCAGGGGTAACAAGATGATTTACGCCCTCTCCACCTTAGGAGCGGGAGTTTTTCTAGTGGTGGTGACGATTTGGCTTGGAGTGAAATAACTGCACTTAGGCTCGCTTACTTGGGCTGGAATTACCATGGAGTGGTCAAGCAGAAAGACCTCCTGACAGTCGAGTCTGTACTCACAGAAGCCTTAGCAGATCAAGGGATAAGAGCGAAGCTGAGGTTCACATCGAGGACAGATAAGGGGGTCTCAGCTATAGACAACATAGCTTTCTACAGAGGCCCTCCCCCGAACGTAGCTATCTTAAACGAGAGACTCCCTATGGATGTAACCGTCTGGGCTACCGCCCGTACGGAGGAGCCTCCTAGACCTACCATGAGGGTTTACTTATACACCGTTCCCTTCAAGTTAAGAGACGCTACCGAGTCCCTCAGTAGAGCCATGGAGGAATTGAATCAAAGTGAGGCCTACACTATCAAAAACTTTGATGTAATAACAGGAGATAACTTTACATATATAAGGATATATGGAAAATCCTTCAAAAGAAATGAGATAAGAAAGCTTATAGGTCTGACTATAGAGCTATCTACAGGGAGGAGAATAGGCCTAGCCCCTCCGGAAGGTCTAATCCTAGTGAGAACTGTAACCGATTTGAAGTGGAGAGAAGCATCTAAGAGGAAACTTTTTCTCATGAGAAAAATGATTGAGAGAAACTTCTGGAGATTAGAGTCATCAAGGCTTCTCTATGAGCTCTTAAGTATCACCTCTTCGTGGCTATTATAGTCTTGGTCTCAGGCACGTACCACCTCACCTTATCTCTGAACCACTTCCAGAACTTAGTGAATGAATCCATGCTGTCTGATTCTAGTATCATAACACCATTGTACTCTGTTCCCCAAGCATGGTCGTAAACCCCTATGAGCCTTACTTCAGGCGGCCACTCCTTCATCATGTCCTCCCACTGCATCCGAGCTTTCTCCTCTTCTTCTCTGCTCAACTCCTTGAGTTTGTACAATATGAGGTAGATGTAACTAGGCATATCGACACCTCTCAAGCGTAGAGCCTAGGACTATAAAATACTTTAAGAAACTCCCATCAGGATCCAAGGAATTATCTATTATCGAACTGATTTACGTCATGTTATATATCAGTAGTCTATTGGAATTTTAATTAGCATTCTGTGAAATTAGTTTAAGTTTCGTGATGGAATCACAATTGATCAGAACTTAAGCCTAATAGCTTAGCCATCTCGAACTCCTCTGAGAGGATATGCTTTTGGACGTCAGTGTCAATATAATCCCACCAAGGAGTCTCCCTATCACCGTAAACAAGCTTATTGACGTCTATCCCGAGCTCTCTAGCTAGACCCTCATAGATACTCCTATTAAAGGGTTTCTTGAACGACCTCCTCAGGAGCTCTCCTACCTCGAATCCACCTAGGGATAGGAGAGCTTGAACGAAGGCTCTCCCATAGTGCGAGATATTAAGGTCTCCACTGAAGTTCTTCTTGAATATAGAAATCCTCCTTCGGAAGTCCTCCTTCCTCAGCAGTGGGGTTCTCTCAAAAGGGGTCCCTGCCTTAGGGACGAACAAACTGAGGGAGACCTTAGCTCTCAGTATGCGGTTAGCCTTCCTCGCTAGTCCCACTGACTCCATCACATCGCTCTCACTTTCGAAGGGAAGGCCTACCATGAAGTAAAGTTTCACATGTTTGAAGCCGAGGTTCCTCGCCTCCTCTATGACTTTAAGAACCTCGTCATTATCTATCCTTTTGTTTACGATCTCCTTCATCCTCTCACTCCCGGTCTCAGGGGCTAAGGTTATCATCCTCCCCCCAACCTCCCTCAGGAGATCTAGCATCTCAGTATCGACCTGATCAGCTCTGAGTGAGGGCACACTTGCCCTAAGCCTCCTGTTTGCTATTTCCCCTAGAGCTTCCTTTAGAACTCTGGAGGAAGTAGCTTCAGCACCTATGATGAAGACATCAGTGAATCCCTGCTCCTGGGCTGAATCCAGGGCTTCTATTATCTGATTCCTGTGAAGAACCGCATGGGGTCTCCAGTGCCACCCGATCCCGCAGAACCTACACCCCCAGTTGCACCCCCTAGAGATCTC
>JAVQRZ010000217.1:0-1016 GCA_033582115.1 Candidatus Korarchaeum sp.
CTAGGGTTGAGCGGATCTGTGTAGACTAACCTATCAGGGACGTAATCCCTCGCTTCACTCATCTTAACTAACTCAGGGAACTTGTAGAGTAAGTGCGAAGTTTCCATATTGTCCCCGTGGCCGAAGAGTCCAAAATCGACGTTCTTCCTGAGGTCCAAGCTCATGTAGAGAGGATCGAATATAAGAACGCTTATCTTCAGCTCCCTTTGAGATCTCTCAGCCGCTATCTGGATCCAAGGGAGGTTAGCTAGCCTATGGCCGTTTATCAGGATGAACTTCCTGAAGCCGTGCTTCGATAAGGAGCTCAGGATGTCGTAGAGTACCTCTACGAGGACCTCAGGTCTTACGGTCACCGTACCCGGAGCTACCATGTGGTGAGGGCTCCAACCGTACCAGAGGGGAGGGGCTACAACCACGCCCGTCCTCTCGCTTGCGTCCTCAGCTAGAGCTATAGCTAGAAGCGAATCTGTACCCACTGGAGCGTGTCTCCCGTGCTGCTCCGTGCTCCCTAGGGGGACCATCACCCTGTCGTCCTCCCTCAGGTAGTCCTGAACTTCAGGCCACCTCATCTCGTGAAGCCACTTAGCCAAGCTACCACCTTCCCTTAATCCTTCGCTCCTAACTTAATTCTCTCATTCAAACTATAGTATTACGTCAACTGGGAGATACCCTTAAGTGATTCCCCCAGTTGACTTCAGAGTATTGAGGAGAGCAAAGAAGGAGGCTTCAAGTAAGTTTTAAGGAGATATCAAGACTGACTTGAGAGGGTATAGCGATAGAGTTGCTAAGCTCACGGTAGTGTCGAGGGTAGGGTGAGACCCGAGGGATGCGCACTGAAGGAGCTTCCTGATGGAGATATTTCTCCCTCAAGTGAAAGTCCGTTCTTCGATGAGATCGAGCTAATGATACCTTAGAAGTGAGAGGAGAAAGTGAATACCCTTGAGAGGAATTGGGTTCGGAGCTTTGGTAAGCTCTCAAAATTCCTAGTCTTCGAATCCAAATTCTCTTAAGCTGAA
>JAVQRZ010000218.1:0-2105 GCA_033582115.1 Candidatus Korarchaeum sp.
GTCATAGTGAACCAAACATCCCCTCTCACCGAGGGGGAGTTGAGTGAGCTCGATTCCTACGTGAGGTCAGGCCACTCCGTCCTAATAGTGAGGAGCATAGTGAGTGCAGCCTTTAACGTGTGGTCCTCGGATGAGCTTATATGCACGATTAAAGTGATAGGTGGCTGCGACCCCTTCGAAGCTACGGCTAACTCTACTTACTTCAAGTACTCCAGATCAGTTCTAGTCAAGGGAACCTACCTGAAGAACCTACCGGCTAATGTGATGAACTTACTATCAAGCAAAAAGGTATGGGTGGATAGGGATAAGAACGGAAGGCGTACTGAAGCTGATACAGAAGCTGATAAGCTAGCCGTGATGGTAGGGCAGACCTACGGGAGAGGTAGAGTAATTATATCCTCTGTGGAGTTCTTCGAAGACGCATTACTCACGCAACTCGATAACAAGTTGTTCGTTAAGGAGCTCTTCTCATGGCTCTCAAGTCCTTCCTTAGCTGTGAAGAAGTACGGGGAAGTTGGATCGAAGTTGGGCAGTTTCTTGGGAATGAGGGGAGATCTAGAGAGGGTTGGAGGTAACTCCTCAGTTCTACTCAAAATAGCTGCTAGCTTGAACAGGAGCTTGAACGACGCTATGAGCAGGATAGACAGAGGTCTGAGCGAGGAAGCGATAGGTCTGCTTGATGATATCGACAAGAGGGTAGCTAGCTACATGAGCTTCGTCTCGAGGTTAGTAGTGATAGAGACCAAGCTTGCGGAGTTCTCTAAGTACCTTGAGGAGACTAAAGCGAGTGAGCCTAACATAACGCTCGACACCTTCTTCGAGAGGCTTTCCAAACTGAACTCCGAGAAGAAACGCTTATACGAGAAGTGGTCAGCTGGCGATATAGCAGGAGCGAACCAAACAGCGAGCTACATATTAGATGAGTTGGAGAAACTTCGCAGCGAGACGGTTTCGAATGTAACTGCTCAGAAGGAGAAGATAAGACAGAAGCAGGAGGAACAACAGAGGATAATGACACTAGCTATAGCAGCTTTAATAACAGTGATCGTTGTGGTAGCAGCCATCTCGCTACACAGGAGGAGGAAGAGGGAGGAGAAGGTAGAGGTAGTGATAAGACCTCCGGGGTCGTGAGATCATGAGCTACTCCGATCCTAGAGTGACTTTTAAGCTAGGGGCTATGATTCAATCTATAGAGGATAGGGCAGTTTACTCTAAGCCCAAGGTAGGGGAGCTGATCAGGGAGCTGGAGAGATTGAATGAAGTTTTGGAGGAGGGAGATAGGGAGCTCATCAGGTCTTGGCTGGAATACCTCAAGGGTAACTACAGCAGCTTGGATGAGCTGGATCCTGACGACAGGAAGGCCTTGGTCAAGGACCTAGGGAGCGTGAGGGAGGCGGTATTCAGGAAGATCAAGTGATTATCTCCCGATAAGTAATGAGATTTCCCTCATTTTTCTTTGAGAAGTGAACCCTATGGAGTAGAGCAACGCTTCTAATACACTCTTTCTACAGATCTCCAAGTATATTATGTTATCAGATAGGACCCTAGGCCTCTCCTCTAAGCTAACGCCCAGCTTAGCGTAGAGCTCCTTGAGTCTCCCTATGAACTTGAGCATACCATCGGTGCTGAAGGCTTTGAAGTAGAACCTAGCGCACCCTCTAGATGGGACGCTCCTGAAGAGCCTTCCGCTCTGGAAAGCCTTAAGGAAGTGGTGAGGATAGTCCCCAAGCCATTCAGGAATGACCCATCCATCGTAGAACTCCCTCTTAGTCGGAGCTCCGAAGAGTAGGAGTAGGACGCCTAAACTGGGTAGGAGGTATACCTTCCTCTCCTTCCTGTTGATCGCAACCTCTGCTGACTCGATGTTTAAGAGGGCTTTAGAGAGCTCTATTAAATGCGAGAGCTGGAAGTCGTCGTCATACCTTAAGATAAGCGAAACACTTCCCTTCCTAACTTTGAACTTCGAACTGCTAGATGCTGAATAACCGATTAATGAAGCGGTTGCCTCTAAGTTGAAGTTAGGCTTCAGGGGCTTCTTGAAGCCGATACTTTCGATAGACCTCAGTACGTCCCAGAGGTCTATCCTAGCTAGCTCAGCTAACTTC
>JAVQRZ010000219.1:0-3534 GCA_033582115.1 Candidatus Korarchaeum sp.
CGATAGTTGAAGGGGGCGAGATACTCTATAACAATAGGGACATACTTAAGATGAACGAGAGGGAATTCAACAACATAAGGAGGAGGAAGTTCGCGATGATATTCCAGGACCCAACTGCAGCGCTCAATCCTGTTTTCAAGATCGGTGATCAGCTGATAGATATACTGAAGCAATCGAAAGGAGATGCCGAGAGGTACGATAGGGATCTCCTGAAGGGGGAGATAGTAGCGGCGTTCAAGGAGGTTATGCTCTCTGATCCGGAGAGGGTATTCGAGAGTTATCCCTTCCAATTAAGCGGGGGGATGAGGCAGAGGGTCTGCATAGCTTTGGCTTTGTTGACAGCAGAGGAGCTCTTAATTGCGGATGAACCAACTACGAACTTAGACGTGACGATTCAGGATCAAATACTGAGGTTGATCAAGGACCTAGTTGATAGGAGGAACCTCTCAGTGATCCTGATCAGCCACGCCCTAGGTGCTGTCAGAGGGTTGGTGGAGAGAGTTTACGTAATGTACGCAGGCACCATGGTGGAGACTTCAGAGGTTAACGAGCTCTTCAGGAACCCGAGACATCCTTACTCGAAAGCTCTTATTGCCTCAGCACCCAGACTGACCGGAGGAGGGGTTTCCCAAGGGATAAAGGGGAATGTCCCTGACTACCTCAACCCCCCAAGAGGGTGCAGGTTCCATCCGAGATGCGATTTCAAGAAATTCACTTGCGAGCTAGATCCCCCCGAGTTCTTCGCAATAGGCGGAAGAGGTAAGGTAGCTTGCTATCTTTATGCTGGAAAATGAGGTGATAGATTTGATATTGGGAGTGGAGAACCTGAAGAAGTACTTCGAGACCTCGCTAGGTGTTGTTAGAGCTGTCGATGAAGTCACCTTCAGCGTTAGCGAAGCCGAGACCTTCGGTTTAGTAGGAGAATCCGGATCAGGAAAGAGTACCACGGGGCACGTGATAGTAGGGATATATAGGCCTACCTCAGGTAGGATAACTTACAAAGGGGAGGATATAAGCGCCCCATTACGAAAGAGGAGTTTGAAACAGAAGAAGGAGATACAGATGGTATTTCAGGATCCAAGATCCTCTTTGAACCCTATGCAGACCGTCAGAGAGATAGTGGAGCTTCCTCTGAAGATACACTTGAAGCATCTCTCAGTGAAGGACAGGGAAGCTAAAGTGAGGATGCTGTTGGAGGAAGTAGGTCTTCTGCCTGAGGATTTCATGAACAGGTTCCCTAGGGAGTTGGGAGGAGGTGAGAGTCAACTAGTCGCGATAGCTAGAGCTCTAGCTAGCGAACCTTCCTTCATAGTACTCGATGAACCTACTTCAGCTTTAGACGTCTCGATTCAGGCTAAGATAATAAACGTGCTCCTGAAGTTGCAGAGGGAACATAAGCTTTCCTATCTATTCATAACGCATGATCTGAGCTTGATGAGGAACATCTCAAACAGGGTTGCGATAATGTACTTGGGGAAGATATACGAAAAGTCCACGACGGAGAGGTTCTTCATTAACCCATTACATCCGTACACGAAGATGCTTCTCTCCTCAGTTCCGGTACTGACGGAGGAAGAGGAGAGAATGAAGCCTAAGGAAGTGAGGTCCTCGGGTGAGATACCGAGCCCAATGAACCCCCCATCGGGCTGCAGGTTCAGGACTAGGTGCCCCTTCTCAGATTCGAAATGCTCTGAAGTGGAACCTCCATTGGTAGAGATAGAACCCAACCACTTGGTTGCTTGCCACCTATACGCAAGCTAATCATTTTAGTGACAAAAATCCTTATTATTTTAGTTGTCTATGTAGCCTACGATGTTGGATAAAATCCAACGAAACCCTAAGGATCCGAGAAT
Source organism: Candidatus Korarchaeum sp. (assembly GCA_033582115.1). Taxonomy (GTDB): domain Archaea; phylum Korarchaeota; class Korarchaeia; order Korarchaeales; family Korarchaeaceae; genus Korarchaeum. The sequence continues at coordinate 1,854 of JAVQRZ010000219.1, forward strand.
ACCGAAGGTTAATGCAGAAAGATTTATATAAAAGCCTTATTAAGCGGCTGGGGGTCTTATGTCCCGTACTACGTTAGTGGCCCTCGTTGTTGTGATCTTACTGATCCTAGGTGGCGCAGTTTTCTACCTGACCCAACAACCCTCTGCGACTACGACGCCTGCCCCAACTACGACCCCAGCCACGACACCCGCAACAACACCAACCACCCCTACGGTAACTGAGAAGAAGACAATACTGAGAGTAGCTCAAGCTTGGCCCTGCTACATAGACCCAGCTGTAGGTTCAGACTACGTCAGCTCGACGGCTATAACGAACCTCTATGACCCGTTGATATGGCCTGGTACCGATGGAAGCCCTAAGCCATGGGTCGCAACGAGCTGGACGGTATCTGAGGATGGACTCACTTGGACGTTCAACATAAGGAAGGGGATAAAGTTCCACTCGGGAAGGGAGCTGACCGCAAAGGATGTTGCGTTCAGTATGAAGAGGTTGATAACAATAGGCCAAGGTTTCGGTTATCTCTTCGCTCCTTACGTAGAGGATATTAAGGTTTTAGACGACTATACAGTCCAATTCAAGTTGAAGAAACAATTCGGTCCCTTCCTGACTGCTCTAGCTAGGCTCTACATATTAGATAGCGAGGAGGCGATGGCTCACATAAAGAAACCAGGACCTTATGGAGAGTACGGGGATTATGCAACTGAGTGGTTACTTACGCACGATGCTGGTTCCGGTCCTTATAAAGTTAAGGAAGTCGTCTTAGAGCAATATGTACTGATAGAGAAGTTCCCAGGCTACTGGGGACCGATGGCTGCTCGCTCTCCCGATGAGATCAAGTTCATAGGGCTGACCGAGGCATCCACAACGAAGGCCATGATGGCTAGGAATGAACTGGAGATATCATCCCAGTGGATGCCTGAGGAAGCTTACGAAGAACTTTCAAAGATGCCCGGGATAAAGATAGCCCAGATACCTGAGATAAGCGTCTTCTACTTGATGCTTAACACTAAGAAGCCTCCTCTTGATGATGTTCATGTCAGAAGAGCCTTAGCTTATGCTTTCGATTACAAGACCGTGGTGGAGGATATATTCCCAGGCTCACCGCTTGTGAGCGGTCCCATACCTCCGAACTGTCCAGGTTACTGCCAGACTGAAGGCTACACGACTAACATAGAGAAAGCGAGAGAGGAGCTGAAGAAATCTAAGTACTACCCTGATATAGTCAATAACCCAGATAAGTACGAGATAGAGTTCCACTGGATAGCTGAGGTACCTGCTGAGGAGAAAGTAGCCTTGCTCTTCGCTAGTAACTTACAACAACTCGGGTTGAAAGTGAAGATCGTGAAGGTTCCTTGGACAAAGGTAGTGGATGAGATGGCTAGACTGGAGACGAGCCCTCATATAGTATCTATCTTCGTGGCTGCTCACTACGCTGAAGCAGGCTCGCTGCTAGAGTCTAGGTACCACTCGAAGTCAGCCCCCACGTGGGAGCAGAACGAGTGGCTCTTGAACGAGACCATAGATAGGATGATAGAGGACGCCATATCCTCTCTAGATATGAGCGAGAGGTTCAGAAAGTACTGTGAAATACAGAAGATAATCGTAGATCAAGCCTATAGTCTCAACCTGTTCCAGCAGATAATGAAGTTCGCTTACCACTCTGACTACGTGAAGTGGCCT
>JAVQRZ010000220.1:0-8044 GCA_033582115.1 Candidatus Korarchaeum sp.
CCTTCCTACCCTTCATGATCAAGCATGAGATAGGGAATTTAGTCTTCGGTAATGAGTACGACGACCCCTTTTCCGTGCCTTCTTACTTCAAGGGGATAAAGCACTACAACGCTATCTACGATCAATCTCAGGACTTCGAGAACTACATGACGGAGTGGTTCAGGATGAGGGGTCTCGGGATAAAGCAGTGGTCCCCTATAAGGTCTATATCAGGGCTGATAGTTCAGAGGATCCTCTACAGGAGGTATCCAAGTGTCATGAGATTGCAGATGAGCTGCCACTCACCTAGGTACGCTGGAGGAGAGTTCCTCCCCTGTCGCGATTGTAATAAGTGCATCGGGATAAAGATATTCCTCCTAGCTAACGGTATAGATCCTACTATCATCGGCTACACTAACGATCTCAGCGACGTGATTGAACACGTTGAGAACGGGAAGTACAGGCTCGATGAGGACGAGTTAGAGCACTCGCTCTACTTAATAAGCGAGAGGCTTAAGGTGAAGCTCCCTAGGGCTGCTCCTCACCCCGAGGTGGAGACAGTGAGGTTCAATGATGTAACAGCTAAGCTGGATCACATACCCTACCCTGAACTGAGGACGAGAGTTCTCAATATAATAGAGCACTACGTGAGCGGCTACTCGATACTGAGGGGTGGAAGATGGGAGAAGCTGAGGAGAGAGGAACTGAGGATCTGAGCGTCATCTTCAGGGATCTGGGCCCTGAGGAGATAGACGATTACATAGACTTCGACGCTCCTATAAGCTGGGGTTTCCTCACGGAGGAAGAGAGGGAGTCCTTAAGTTACGATGGTTACCTGAGGGTTCACAGGGAACTCATACGCTCGCTCTACGAGTCCAACATCAAGAACAGGATAATAGCTGCTTACATCGATGGCTCGATAGTCGGCGTGGTCTGGATCGGGATGAAGCTAGATACCGTGCACTACGTCCCTGTCTGTTACATATACGATATAGAGGTCAAGGAGGAGCTCAGGGGGAAGGGTTTGGGGAGCAAGTTGCTTCATATGGCGGAAGAGACCTGCAGGGAGTGGGGTTTGAGTGAGGTGATGCTATCAGTCGAAGCTAGCAACTCCGAGGCTTTGAAGTGGTACGAGAGGAGAGGGTATGAAGTGAAGAGGCTGCTCTTGAGCAAGAGTTCCTCAACCTGAGGGTAGCCCTCAAGAGGGACGGAAGCAATAGGGCTGGAATAGTAAGGGCTGAGATCACGATCAGACTAGTCGAAACCATAACTAGCTCATCCCATAGTACTCTAGAACCTAGGATGGTACCTAGGAACCCTGTTAGGAAGCAGAGAGAAGCTAAGCTCAGGTAGCTACGCTTCCTCACTCTGATCAGCAGACCCAATGGGGTCAGGTAGATCGAGCCTAGTGTGAGCGATACGAGGGCTCCCGATATCACGATAGCAAGCTCCTCATCTAGCGGTAGGTAACTGAAGGAGAGCCTGCCCATCTCGAGAGCCCCTAAGAGGGGGAGCAGTGAGTACCTAACGGTCGAAGCTAGTGTAGGGTTCTGTCTTACTGCTTCAGCGACCCAAGGGCTCCAGAGGTAGTAGAAGGAGTTGAAAGCATGCAAGAACCTCGAGCCAGAGTAAGTGGACATGACGAACTTATCCCTAAAGTCCCTAAGCCTCTCCAGAGCCTCGCTCCCCTCCCCGAAGGAAGCTGTGGCGATGAAGCACCTCGATCCCCCCTCCTCTACTCTCACCATGAGCGTGATCGAACGCTTCAATTCGCCACTCCTACCCTCTATCACTACGGTGTAAACTCCAGGGCTACCCTCAGCCTCTATTATGAGCGAGGTGGTTTCACCGAGCTTTAGCTTATCCCGAGGATGGAAGCTGAAGGAGAGGTCCTCCGGACCTACTGCAGAGAGCGAGACCTCATCCAATCCCCTGCTAGCATGCTTCAATGTGACGGCAACAGAGCCCCTCCCTCCTCTCTGAATCGAGATCGACGCAGGAAGAACCTCCAATGAGAAGTCCTTAGGGGCTGCCTCACTAATTCTGCTGGTCGTAGTTTCTAAGGGCTTAGCTTCGGTCCCCGTTTGAATCTCACTCCTCACTGTCACTTGCGATGGCTTAGGGATGACCCGAAGCGTGAACTCCCTCTCGGCCCTCGAGCTCCCCCCTACCACCTCTAAGACGATCTCATAGTCCCCGGGAGGGGTCTCACTCCCTACTGCTACGCTTATCAAGGAGACGAAGTTAGGCAGGGTGTTGTTGATATCAGCTGAGGCGTAGCTTCCCTCCGGCAGCCCTCTGATCAGCACAGCTACTGGGTGATCGAACCCTCCCTCCCTGTAGACCCTCAGGGTCAAGGTGCCCTTACTCCCCTGCTCCAACTCGAGGAGAGAGGGCATCAGGGAGACTGAGAGCTTACCCTCCTGAGGAGTAGCTTCAGTGCTGCCCACGATCAGCAGGGCCTGAGCTTTCCTCACCTTGCCCCCGCCACTCCCCTCTACGTTCAGGTTGTACCTACCGGGCGGCGTGCTGCTAGACGTGATGACCTTCAGGACTATTTCACTACCCACACTCTCAAGCTTATAGTAAGAGTAAGGCGGTAGCTCAGAGACATAGATGCTTATCCTCTCTGAGAAACCACCATAAGGAACTACAGCGATGTTGAAGCTCGCTATATCACCAGGAAATATCTTAAGGGAAGCTGGGCTCAACCTAATCTCGAAATCAGGTTCTAAACTGCCTTCCTTAACGATTAGCTTGACTTCAGCTACCTTTCGGTTCTCCCCTAGGGATACGAAGACCTTAATAACGTATTCGCCAGCAGGGGTCTCCTGAGAGGTGTATATCTTAAGCTGAAACTTCCCCGTGGATGCTCTAAGCTCGTAGAACGTGTAAGGTGGCACTCCAGTGACCTCGAACTTGAAGTTACCGCTCACGCTCCCTGAGATAACTAAGCTTATATCGAAGGAAGCTACCTCTCCTGGCAGTACCTCCAGTCTCTCGGGAGACATGCTGACCCAGAAGTCAGATTGAGCTGTGGCTCCGCCTAGAGGGAGGGTGATTAAGGTGAATAATGCAGCTGTTAGCAGGAGCGAGCGGTCCATAAGGGGACGTGAAGTCCCTAAATAAAAGAGTAGTGCTGTTTAGCGGTATTCAATTTGAATAAATTTATCACATTCTCGATTTTAGATAAATTTCTTTAACTTTATCTAAGGTATCAGCTTCATCAACGATCTTATCATCCCTTATCCTAACTATCCTCGCGAACCTCAGGGCGTAGCCACTCTCGTACTTAGGGCTCCTCTGCACCTCATTGAAGGCAACCTCAACCACAACCTCGGGCTTGACGAATATGATCTTCCCTTCCTTCCTAATAGCTATCTCCTCAAGCTTCCTCGTCATCCACTCGAACTCCTCATCATTAAGTCCCTTGAATGTCTTCCCGACCACGGAGAAACCTCCGCCCTCATTCCTAGCTGCTAAGTAGTAATCGCTGTACCACCTGCTCCTCCTCCCGTACCCCCTCTCCGCTGCTACTATCACGAGATCCAAGCTTTCCTTGGCTTTGATCTTCAGCCAGTACCTCCCTCTCGCCCCAGGGACGTAAGGAGCCCTGAGGTCCTTAGCTATCACGCCCTCATGACCCGATCCGATAGCTTCGCTCATAAACTCCTGAGCCTCTCTCAAGTCTTCTGTAACTAAAGCAGGAACTAGGGGAAGGTCACCAGCTATCTCCTCAAGCTCCCTCCTCCTCTCCTCGTAAGGAGCATCTAAGAGATTCCTACCATCAGCCAAAAGGACATCGAAGAGGTAGATCCTCAGAGGAATTTTTTCGATGAGCTCATGATCTATCTCCTTCCTCCTGAACCTCCTCATCATATCCTGAAAGGCTAGGGGCCTCCCTCCTCTCTCAGCTATCACCTCCCCCTCGAGTATCGCTTCGTTCCTCCTCAAGCCCTTGAGCTCATCAACGATCTCAGGGGCTATACTAGTGATATCACTCATCCTCCTGCTGAAGAGCCTCACCTCACTGCCGCTCTTGTGGACCTGGACTCTCATACCATCTAGCTTGAACTCTAGAGCGCACTTCCTCAGTTCTCTCAGGGCTTCATCAAGGCTCTCGGAACTCTGAGCTAGCATAGGTCTAAGCGGCCTGAATAACCTAGGCTGGAACTCCAGCTTACCCCCTGCCCTCACCACCTCGTAAGGTGAGCCCATCACCATCGAGGCCCTCTCCACTTCCTCCCTCCTCAACCTGTAAGTTAGGGCTACAGCATCTATGAGTAAGCCCTCGCTGAGGCCCAGCCTAGTCTCGCCCACTATAGCGTTAGCTAAGAGCCAAGCTTCCATAGGCTCCAACCTGGAGAGAAGGGATGAGAGCAGGGCTTCCTTCCTCGCTCTATCGCTTAACGAGGCGAGGGATTCTAAAGCTGAGTAAACATCATCTACAGTCAGGAGGGAGCTCTCTAGAGTAGTTTGTCTCTTCTTGAGCTGAGAAAGAGCGTGCTCCACAGCCTCTCCTACATCAGCTCCCTTGACCTCCTCTACAGCTGAGAGACCCCTGACCACCTTCCAGAGGGTGGACCAGGAGACGTTCAGAGCTCTGAGATCGGAAGGAGGGAGCAACCTACCCGTGAGTATGAGGAGACACTTGTAAGCTTCCTCAGGCTCCAACTTACTTATAAGCTCCGCGGCTATGCTCACCTTATCGCTCCTAGAGCTTGTTGAAGCTATCCTCCTAGCTACCTCAACTAGCTCCCTGAATAGCATACCCTCACTTCATGCACTCCGCAAGTTTTATTACTGAGCGCTCAGCAGAGCTCCAGTAGGCTCATGATACAGAACGCTTGGGACTTCGCTGCAGCAGTGAGGTTCATACTTGAGATTTTCTTAGAGCTAGCGAGCTGGTTGCACCGCTTACTCAGAGCGGTGCTGATCCCCTTGATAGGAGCATTCGGCATCACAGGGGATGTCGCTGAAACTCTAGCATTCATAATGGAACTTATCATATTCATCGTGCTCATAGAGAAAGCAGCAGGAGTGATAAAGTGGGTCCTACTCTTGCTCCTCCTCGTCTTGATAATAGGGGCGATCTACACGATCCTCTGAGCTCTAGCTTGAGGCGATCAGCTTAAAGCTTAATCCCCCGAGCAGTTCAGGGGTCTCGATGAAGGCTGTAGTTATACGTAAGCACGGGGGCCCTGGGGTGCTTGAGTACGATGAGTACTACTCAAACCCTAAGGTGGGACCTAACGACGTGCTAGTCGAGGTCAGGGCTACAGCCATGAACCACCTCGACGTATGGGTTAGGGAAGGGGTGAGGGGAGCTACGCTCCCTAGGATACTGGGCTCGGACATAGCCGGAATCGTTAAGGAGGTTGGGGAAGCTGTTAACGATGTGAAGGTAGGACAGGAGGTGATAGTAGCTCCCGGTTACGGATGCGGGAAGTGTGAATACTGCTTGAGCGGTAGGGAGAGCATGTGCAAGCAGTATAGGATGCCCGGCTACCACGTCGACGGTGGCTACGCGGAGCTCACAGCTCACCCTGAGAGAGCTATCCTCAGCAAACCTGCTAATCTGAGTTTCGAGGAAGCTGCATCAGTGCCTCTAGTCTTCTTGACGTCTTGGCACATGCTGAGGACACTAGCTGAGCTGAGGGAAGGTGAGTGGGTGCTCATCTGGGGTGCTGGAAGCGGCGTCGGGATATCCTCAATACAGATAGCTAAGCTACACGGGGCTAAAGTAATAACCACGGTTGGGGATGACTGGAAGGTTGAAAGAGCTTACAGTATAGGAGCTGATCACGTCATAAACAGGAGAAAGGAGGACGTCGTAACTAAGGTTAAGGAGATGACAGGGGAGGGGGTGGATGTAGTGGTAGATTCAGTAGGCAGCGCCACTTGGATGATCAGTCTCAAGTGCCTCAAAGTGGGTGGGAGGATGGTGAGCGTAGGTGCTACCTCAGGGGAACAAGCTAATATCGATGTGAGATACGTCTTCTCGAAGCAACTCAGGATACTAGGCTCGTACATGGGAAGTAGGGCTGAGCTCATGCAGGTGCTCAAGTTCATCGAGTCTGGGAAGCTGAAGCCCGTGATAGACTCTACCTTCAGGTTAGAAGAAGCTAAGAAAGCGCATGAGAGGATGGAGAGGAGTGAAATGTTCGGTAAGATATTGATAGTCCCTTAGGTGATCTTATGTTCGACGTAGAGGAGTTCTGGAAGTTCGACATGAAGGTCGGGAGGATACTGGAAGCTGAGAGAGTACCTCAATCTAAGAAGCTGATAAGATTAGAGGTTGACTTCGGCAGTGAGAGGAGGACCGTAGTGACGGGAATAGCTGACCAAGTGAGCCCAGAACAGCTAATAGGGAGGAAGATGATCTTCGTGCTCAACTTGAAGCCGAAAAGAGTGATGGGTGTTGAGAGTCAAGCTATGCTGCTACTAGCTGAGGAGGAGAGCGGTAAGGTCCACCTGATCGAGGTACCTGAGGAAGTGCCTGAGGGGACGAGGGTCTGGTGATCAGAGGAGCCCAGCTGACTGCAGGGCCCTCTTAACTTCCTCTCTCTCCTCCTCGCTTAAAGGTTGGGAGGGCATCCTAGCGTAACCGCCGGGTAATCCCCTCAACCTAAGGGCTTCCTTAGTAGCGCTCAGCTGGTTGTACTTCTTCACTACGATCTCGTTAAGCATGGTAAGCTTTAACTGTATACTAGAAGCCCTGCGGAGGTCTCCAGCCTTGAAGGAATTGTAGAGATCAACGGCTAGTTCAGGAGCGAATATCGAGACTGCTACTATCCCACCATCACCACCGAGGACTAGGGTATCGAGGAGCACGTCTCCAGTACCGGCTAATACAGATCCCCTTCCCTTAAGTAACCTTATGAGCTCTGATACACGCCAGACGAGCCCACTGGACTCCTTTATACCAGCGAAATTATCGTGATCAGCTACCTTAACCACGATATCTAGCGGCACGTCGTAACCAACGAACTTAGTGACGTTGTAGAGGAGTATGGGGATGCTAGTCGACTTGAAGACGAGTTTGTAATGCTCTAGGAGCTCTCTAGGGTTTGGCTTGAAGTAGTATGGAGGAGTTAGCAGCACACCATCGACCCCTAGCTTCTCAGCTTGACGCACTTGCCTGAGCAGAGCCTTGGTCGAGGGGCTGCTGACACCAGCTACCAACGGCACCTGCCCGCCCACTTTATCGATTACGAACCTGAGCACCCTCTCTCTCTCGTCCTCATCTAGCATAGGACCCTCGCCGTTACTAGCGCAACTCGCTAAACCGTGAACCTTAGCTTCGAGCCAGAATTCGAGGAGCTTGTCCAACGAAGCTAGATCTAGATCACCTTCCTGAGCGAAGGGAGTCACGTGAGGTGGTATTATCCCGTGAAACCTCATAAACATCCTGGAATCTGCAAGGTAAACGATAAAAAGTTTTCGGAAGGGTTAACTTATTTAGAAAGAATTCTCTAATACTCTCATGAGCTCTTTCACTTCGGATGGAGTGTAGAACCTCCCGAGGAGCCTGCAAGCTACTCTCTTAATCGGGTTGAGAGCTAGCTTCCCCCCGCAAGCGTAGGGGTGCCCTCCCCCGCTGAACATCTCGCACACCTTCCTGAGGTCAAGCTCCTTAGATAGCCCAGCGTAGAGGGAGAACCTCCTGCAGCTGAAGACGAGCGAGAAGTCGACTTCAAGCTCCTTGGCTGCCCTCCTTGCTATCAAGGAGCCAGGACCTCTCCTCCTGAGGTCTATAATGCAGAACCTCCTGCCGCTCCTCGTGACCCTGATCACAGCTCTCTTAAGACCCTCAGAAACCTGGAGTTCAAGTTCCCTCAGCTTAACTTCACCAAAGCTCCTCAGCTCACTATCGATCAGGGAGCCATTCACCAAAATCTCCAGTAGCTTCCTCCTCATCCTCCTGTCCATTGAGATCGCGTTGTAGAGCCTAGAGATCTCTATGGAGTAACTCCCCATGTCCGCATCGTCAGCTATCCTGACGAGCTCTTCCTCAAAATCGCTTCCTCCTAGCTCCTCTAACACGAGCCTTGCGTTGCTAGTA
>JAVQRZ010000221.1:0-14935 GCA_033582115.1 Candidatus Korarchaeum sp.
CCTCCTCTCTAGCTGATGGGTGCACTACGTAGCCTACCATGAAGGCTATCACCTCGAAACCAGCCCTCCTCAAGGGGTTAACTGCACTACTGTAGAGCTTCCTTACGTCTCCACCGTATATCCTGGACTTAACTTCTCCCACGATACGCACGGTCCTGCCCTCCTTAATCCCCTCGGAGTAGAGGTCTATCTCGATCTCCTCCCCATCGAGCCTGAGGAACTCCCTCCTGAGCTCGCTCAATGGCCTAACCCCCTGGAACCTCTCGAGCCATGGCGGCACAAGCATCCTGGCTATGTCCTCCAGCCCGTAACCTACAGCGTCCGATAACCTGCCCAATTCCGACCTGAGGTCGCTTACAGCAGTGGTCAACTTCTCAACTGCAGCCTCAAGCCTGCTCAACCTCTCCTCCGCTCTGGCCTGAGCCTCACTGAGCCTCTCAACTGCAGCCTCAAGTCTGGTTATGGCCTCAATGTTTCTCTCCACCACTACTCTTAACTTCTCAAACTCCTCCCTAGTTACCCTTATCTCCCTTACCTTCTCCTCGACGACCCTCACTATGAACTCGTACAGCTCCGGAGTTATCGACATACTCTCCGGAGATCTGCTCCTGAAGGGTATATTAAGTTACTCTTTGAGGCTCGAGCCGCGTACCGCTCGAGCTTTTCCCTGGGGTTTCTCGTTCCGAGGGGTAGGTTACAATAAGGAGGGGTCCCTCACGGGACCGAGTCACAGTGCCGTTACCTTTCCGTCAGGATGACCCTGAACCCGTGGAGGTAGAAGATGTAACTAAGGAGCTTAGATGACTCTCTATCAGTCCGTTGAGAAGAAGTTCTCTGAAGTTAGAAGGATCTCTCCTAATTCCTCGCGTCTGCCTTCGCCTAAAGGGTGTAAGAGTCACTTCACAGGGGGGATTGTCAGGATCTGGGCTCTAAGGATCATCTGGTAGATACCGACAGCGGCTTTCGTCTGAAGTGGCGTGAGGAAGGCTTCAGAGCATGAGGTCTTGAGATCACATCGATGAAAATCTACCTCTTAACTGTTGACACGTTGAGTTAATTATACCATAAAACTTTTATCCATCAATGATGTATCGACTCTTGGGATGGGGCGTCTACTCGTAGCCACCTGGGGCGATCCCTTCGCCTGGAGGGAAGCTAGATACAGGCTTACAGGCTCGAACAATGAGGTTAAGAGCGTCACTAGTCTGTCGATCCTGATAGAGGAGCTCTCACCCGACAAAGTGATCGTCCTCGTCCCCGAGACGCTCCTCTCCCCGTCACCTAGGTCGGGAGACGAGATCAAGAGGCTCGGGGGAAGGTTGCTGATAGAAGATATCGGGAGCCTGAAGGGAGAGCACTCAGAATGGTACAGAAACCTCCTGAATCATCTCAAGCGAGCAATCTCCAGCTTCTGCAGGGAGAAAGGGTTAGAGGCGGAAGTGGTGTTGATGCCCAACTTGGGCGAGTACAACGGGGTCGAGTGGAGGATCGAAGCCGGGGTGAACCCTGACTCAGCTTACGCAGCTTTCACCCTCCTATCCACACTCTCAGCGGTATCCGATTTGGCTGGATGTGATATCAATATATCCCTCGACGTCACGCACGGAGTCAACTTCATGTCCCTAGCAGCTTACAGGGCTGTTAAGACGGCGTGCATGGTCCTATCGGCAACTCTTCACACCAATGTCACGTTTGAGCATTATAATAGCACACCCTACCCTTCTGGGACCTCGGGAACCCCGGAGCTGGAGGTCTTCAAGGTGGGGGAGGAGGTAGTGACGCCTGTGAAGGCAGCCCAGAGGCTGATCTACAGCTACGCCTCCGCAGACAGGGTGAATCCCATACGTCGCTCTCGCGACTCAGGAGGAGCTAAGGTTATCTCGGATGAGTTAGAGAAGCTTCGCGAGGTTCACGAGGACGTGAGACCCTTAGCTGCAGCGATACACTACAGCATGCCCCTAGCCTTCCTCCAGTTCTCGAGTGAGCTTATGTCGAGCGGGAAAGCGAACCTCTTGGACTCCCTCCCCTTCATAAGCTGGCCTCCGAGTCAGGGATTGAGCCTCATCTACCTTTTATCCGAGGTGAGAGTGGGTGGAGAGCAAGGTCGAAGTATCGCACCTCGTCGCTCTCGATTACAGGAGCCTGAAGAGGCCTCTCTCAGCTTGTTCCATCGCTTCCTATGGAATAAGGCTCTCGAAGACCTCGGGGTGAGGGGAGGGCCCGTTGAAGCTCCTCTGAGTCTGCTCAGAGAGACGCTGAAGTACCTCCGAGGACCGCTCGTCAAGGTAGCCGAGCATGAACTGTCTCACTTGGAGGAGCTCAGGGATGAGGACCTTAGGAAAGCCTTCGAGACCTCCAAGGGGAACTGGGTTAAGGTGAAGGATGGGTGTGAGAATCAGAGGAGGATCCTGGTGGCTCACGCGGGCCTCGCCAAGAGGTCCCTGGAACTGAAGAAGGAAGTCGATAGGGAGATGGACGGAGATACCATAATATTGAGGTACTATGGCCCATGCCTGGATTCGCTCAGGGACTTGCTCTCCAGTGAGCTTCGGGAAAGCATCGGAGAGCTCATCAGGGGGAAGTTTTGAATCACCCGATGTCCTGAGAACTCAGACCTCGGCGTAGAGGTAACTCACCCCCGAGTATCTGGATAGGAAGATCTCCTCCAACTGGTCCACCGTCAAGCTGGAGTAGAAGGAACAGGGAGCGTCCTTGACCCCATCGAAGTGTATGGTAGCCTCCAAGAACCTCCACCTACCGTCCAAGTATATCTGGAGGGCCGCGTGACACGGTACGGTTATTATCCTCACCCTGAAGCCCGCTGATTTGTAGAAAGCTGCTAAAAGCATCGCGTGATCCTCACAATCCCCTAATCTGTAAGCTAAGAGCTCTATGGGGAACATAGGAATTACCCCATTCGGTTCGTCGATATTGGGCATGGCGTAAGTATGATCTAGAGAGTAAAAGAGCCTAGCTATCTCGTTGGCCAGCTCCTCTTGCGTGTTAGCTGGATGGCCCCTCAGCCACTCGCTAATCATGTTCCTGTAGAGGTACTCGTTGTAGAAGAGGTCTCTCCTCACCATCTCAGCGAAAGCCGTCGTTAAACTCTGATTAAAATCATCGGAAGTGAGCAAGGCCCTTAGTTCTTTCTTCAGGAGATACCAAGTCCTCCAAAGGTCTAGAATTGTCTCGAACCAGTCGCTCTTCACTCTCCTCTGAGCCTCAGAGTGGTACCACCTTGCCTGCTCGGCCGAGGAGCGGTAGCTCTTGAGGAGGTTGTAGGATTCCACCAGTCTATTGTACTCATTAACTAGCCTATCGTAAGTGGATCTCAGATCGTTATAGCTGCTCTGGAGCTTCCCATACTCAGAGCTCAGTCCTTTCAGTTCGTTCAGAGTCTTGATGTGCTCGCTCTCGAGCGTGCTGTATTTCTTTCTGAGTTCATCGTGATCCCTGAGTAGTTTCGAGTACTCACTCCTGAGCTTATCGTTCTCAATTCCCAGGTTAACGTAAAAAGCTGCTACTCCTATAGAGATGATCACGAGCACCAATAGGATCACGAGGACGGGTAAGGGAACTGATACGGACCTCAAGGTCTCACCAAGGGTTCAGATCGCTTTTGAGATTAATCCCTTGTGGTACATCATTTCACGTTACAGCTGAGGCTCGAAAGAACGGGAGGGACTTCGGGCTAGCCGAGGGTAGCGGACCTGAAGCTCGAGGTCAATCAATATATTGGATGGATTATCCATCCATAATTGCGTGAGCGGAATGGACGGGTTGATATCACTCCTGGAAGGTTACCTGAGCGGGGACGATAACAGCAGGCATAACGCCAACCTGATATACTCCCTCCCCTCGCTCGCTGGGATGCTCTCAGGATACGTTCAGAGGGAGTACTACCTCAAGAGAGTGCTTACCGAGAAGCAGAGGCTCCTGCACGAGGAAGGATGGTGGTATCATCATCAGATGGCCCAACTCAGCCCATACTGTGCTGGTTTTTCGGCTTTAGACATAATGAGATACGGCCTTCAGTCCCTTAATCGTTTCAGTGTTAAATCGAGGCCTCCCCGTCACCTTAGGACCTTCCTGGATCAAGCAGCTAACTTCATACTTAAGGTGAGTCAAGAGGTATCTGGAGCTGTTGCTCTGAACGATCTGACATCAGTGACTGCCGCTTATCTCTACTACGAGAGGAAGTTCCTCATGAAGGAGCTCAGGTATGAGGACGTCAAGAACGCCTTCCAATCATTTGTTTACAACGTTAACTTAGATTTCAGGAGCGGTAACTCTCCGTTCACGAACGTCACTATAACGATAGGTGGCCCCTCCTCGGCCCTGCTCGACGAACCTATCGTGATAGGCATCACGCACCTGGGGAGGTTCTCCGATGTACCCAGTGAGTGCTACGATGAGGTGAAGGAGGCGTTCTTCGATGTGATGGCTGAGGGGGATGCTGAAGGTAAGCCTTGGACGTTTCCTCTCATAACGCTCTACGTCACCGACGACTTGGACTGGGGATCGAGGACGCTCAATAAATTACTCGACCTTATGGACGACTTCGGAGGTATATACTTCGAGAACTACCTCAGTAAACCCTTCTCGGATGACGTGTGGAGGGAGAGGGTCAGCGGCTTGGAGCCGAGAGATCCCAGGCTTCAGAGATCGTTCTGCTGTAGGTTCCAGGTCGATCTGAGCGAGCTGATGAGGGTGCCTCACACTGGCTCGATATTCGGGAACCTTTCCGGAGTGGGTTCAGTAGGTGTGATAACGCTCAACTTCAACAGACTCGCTTACTTGCACAGAGGAGACCTTAGGGGCTTGTTAGAGCATTTAGATGAGCTCCTCGAGGAAGCTAGGGATGCTCTCAACAGGAAGAGGGACTTCATACTGAAGCACAAGGAACTTTACCCCACTCTCTTCTACTACGTCGACAGATCGCTCAGGACATACTTCAACACGATCTCCTTAGGGGGAGGTCACGAGGGCCTAGTGAACTTCGGGGTGGGGCAAGGGATACTCTGTGATGAGGGGCTGACGATAGCCAAGGAAGTAGCTGATCATATACTGACGAGGCTTAAAGAGTTCCAGGAAGCTGATGGAATCGCTTGGAACTTCGAATACGCTCCTATGGAGACAGCAGCAGGATACTTGGCTAGAAAGGACCTGGAGTTCGTCAGATACCTCAAGGAGGGAGGGAGAGGCTTCAGGATGTTCGAGGACTTAGTTAGGTCGAGGTTGAGCGAGTGGGGAGAGGTACCCGAGATATACGTTTCAGCCTCTCCGGAGAGGCCCATACTGACATCAGGTTTCCAACCACCTTTCAGTGAGAGAAACCTTTCGAAGCTCGTCTACATCTCAGCTCACACTCAAAACTATGCCACAGGAGGCTCCGTGCTCCACCTCTTCGTAGGGGAGAGGATGAGCGGGGAGGTCAAGAAGAAGTTAGTAAGGAGGATCTTCTCGAACTACCCAGTCAAGTACATGACGATAACGCCCACGCTAACACTCTGTAACTCCTGCGGAAGCAAGCTCGTGGGGGAGCGTCTGAGGTGCCCCAGCTGCGGGAGCGATGACACTACAGTCTACTCCAGGGTAGTGGGTTACTTCAGGCCCATAGCCAGGAGAATCAGGAGGAGGGACGCTGAGAGGGGGATCTACGATGGGGATGAGAACGTTTGGCAGGACTCCAGGAGGGCTGATTGGGTTACCAGAGCTATCCTCAGTGAGGATGAGATAGAAGAGAAGATGAAGGGTCTCCAATGATACCCAAGATAGCTTCTATCCTCACGTCCTCCCTGGACCACCCGAGTAGCTTATCGCTCAGTATCTACCTCCCTTACTGCAATCTAAACTGTATCGCTTGCCACAACAGGGAGCTTGTCGAGGGGAGATTCGAGGAGGTACCTCTGGAAGACCTGATCTGGGAGCTGGAGAACAACCTATTAGTTGATTTGGTTGTGATAAGCGGTGGTGAGCCCACAGTTCATGGGCGGAATTTACTAGATCTGGTGAGTCTCATAAGGAACATCAGAGAGGATCTTCCCATAAGAGTGGATTCTAACGGGTTTCTCCCTGAAGTGATGAATCTACTGGTTGATCAAATTGATGGCTTCGCTTTGGATGTGAAGGCACCTCCTATGAACAGGGAGAAGTATGAGTTCACGGTCAGGAGGAGATACGATCCTGAGATGCTGATCAGATCCGTTGAAATAGCTTCCGATCTCCCATACACGGTATTCAGGACTGTCAGATACCCTTGGCTCACGGATGATGACCTAGAGGAGATAAGGAAATTCTTAGCCACTTACGGCAAGGAGAGGCCTCACTTCATTAATCCTTACCTGGAGCCAATGGGAACAGTACCCTCGACCGACTTGAGAAAGCTTCTTAAGGAGATATAAGGAGCTGAACGAGCCTCGCCCATCGATCCCTCCGAGGTCCACTCCTAACTCTACTCTGAGCTCAGGGAGAGCGTGAGGGCGTAGACCGATATCAGCATCAGGGGGAGGTGGAGCACCCCGTTCCACCAGAGGTTCGGCACAATGAGGAAGTCCATACCATGTTCCAGAAGCCGATTATCGTTCCCACCAGGCTGATGATCCTCATGGTGACTCTGTTTACCTTAGGGTAATTCATCACCAGCAGGGTGAGGTAGAAGGGGGTCATCATGCAGAAGGCGAGCCCAGCCGAGTTCATGAGGAGATAGCTCACGTTGAAGTCGGGTTCAGCGGACTCGGGATCCAGAGGGTACCAGAAGGTCAGGAAAGCCAGAAGGATGGTCCAGAGATTGCTCAACGATAGCCTAGGGGAGGTGAAGTCGTTCCTCCTGATGATAGCCTCCCAGAACCAGAGAGTAGAGATTGAAAGCATTTGAACGACATTCCCGATTATTATAGCTAGCCCGTATCTTTCCGTCACCGAGATCCCCTGAGGGAGGGCGGATAGTAGGTATTCACGGCTGCGTAGAGGCTGAGGATCCTGCTGACCCTGTCCCTCAGGAGAACCAGGACCACCGCAAAAGCGATGGGGATCACCTTGAAGAGGGGATACAGTGTGGATACTCGCTCCAGGAGAGAGTCGGCCAGCAGGTAGTAGATCACGTTCCCCGTCTCGGAGGGATCTTACCCCTTCTCAACCACCGGCGGGATCGTGCTGATCAGGATGAACGAGATCAGGAACCACCATCTGCGAGTTATCCTCTCTAGCATTGCCTGAGCTTTCTCTAACTCCATGTAGCATCGAGTCAGAGGAAGCCTGATCCCTTTAAAGTTACGCAGGGGCAGCTTCTGCCCAGGGAGGTACCCGTGGAGAGACCCTATACCGATGAGGGCCTCTATAGACCTTGAATAGGGACTCCATCTCTGCTACGAGCGAAGTTCTCTCCATAACCCTCTGAATTGTCTTGATCTCCTCGCTATCGCCTTTGAGTATGCATCAATCGAGCTCATCCTTTCGGTCGTCATATTATGGTAGCAGGAACAGGTTTCTCCAGACAAACGATGAGCTTCTCATCCTATTCACAGCTCAGAGTCTTTACTATCACTCCTGTGAGCTGAACTCACTCAATCTCACGTCAGAACCCTCAAATTATCAGCTCTACTCTCCACACGACTGATTGAAGGGACGTAGGGGTAGGTCTCATCCTCCATCCTCACCTCATCGTCAGGCAGAAAGATCACCTCGGAGAGCGGTATTATGACAGTAACTCTAGCGGTACCGTCGTCAAGAAGGAACCTCTTGAGGTCACCTATCGAGAAGCAATTGGATCACTGACTCCTCTCCTGAACTTAACCCGATCACATCTCTTGTGGAAACTAGCATATGTGTAGGGTTCACTGAAGGGCACTGGAGGAGCGATCGCATGTAACCTCCATCCCCTCATCGGTCGGCTGATCCGCTGATCAGAGCCGAAGCCAGCCTCCTGGAATCCTCAGGCTTCCTCATCTCACCTTAAGAGCCTCAACTCAGCTTTCCCGTAACTGAGAGCCGCGGACCGCTCGAGGGATCAGCTAAGGTGCGATGTCTTTACGACAACCTGTGGTTTCAAGCTTTCCATTAGGCAGAGGGGTTGCCTGTTCGTCCTTATATGATTCCTCAGGACGATGGCTTCATCTTGAAATTACCGGAGGTTTAAAGGGAGGTTTAAAGCAGTCAAACAGTTCTAGAAGTGGGGGTCTAGGCGTGGTTGCGCCCGAGTTTAATCCCATTCACACCTCACCTCAGCCCTCTGAAAGTCGTTAGGTAGGACCAGGTTCCTTTCGACGAGCCTCCCGGCCCTTCCACCGATGGAACCGATGTTCATCCTGATCACGTCGATCGGATTGTTAGCCCTATCGTAGAGCGTTATTACTACCCTCACGTTGTCGGCGGTCTCTTGGCCGGCGTTGAAGAGCACCACGTGGAACTTGATTGAGGCCGTCCCGCAGGGAACGCAACCCACTGAATCGTACCACCAGTGGGCTACGTGAACGCTAGCCCTCTCCAGTGACCTCAACCTGTTCTCACAAACTGAGAGCCTCACTTCATAGGTGGATAAATTGACCTCAGGTCCTGCTGGCACCCTCTCAACTCTCGAGAGGTTAGTTAAGCACTCCGATAGATCCTCTTGCAACTTGGATAGGTTCTCCCTCAAGCTTCTCTCCCTACTCACAGCCTCCTCCAGGCTGAGCCTGATCGCTGATACCATTCCCTCAGCTTCCACAAGAGCCCTTCTGGTAGCATTCAGGGAGCTCTCTAGCTCCTCTATCCTCTTCAAGCTCTCTGACACTTTTGCTTGAAGCTCGATGGACTTCTGGTGATAATTGAAGGCGTAAAGAAGTGATAGTACTAGTGAGACCGCGAGCGTCAGGATTACAACGCGCTCCCACCTCATAACGCGTCTGAACCCCAACTCGTTAAAAGCTTGACAGCTCGAGGGATCGCCTCGAGGACGTGTCCGAACGATCCGATCTGGAAGCTTCAGCACTTATGATACCAGCTGGAGCTGGTCCCTAACCCTCAGGATCAAGAGGGCTTGACTCTCGCTCAGCCGAGTCCCATAACTCACTCCGGATCCCCGTTATCCTCCGAGAGTCGATTCGCTTTACATTAGGGTCGAGAAACTGAGATCTCAGTTCAAAACGCCTCACCTAGCGTCTCAGCGTCAGGGTTTTCAATTTAGCACCTCAAGGCTGACCTGAGGAACCGATCCTCGCGGGGCCCTTCTCATCCAATGAAGCATAGATACCTCAGGACCCCTTAAATTGATCCCACAACGCTTGAGTAGAAGCAAATGGGATTTACGCGAGCTCCCGACTACCCCAGCCGTCGATCCAGCCCTCGGGCCCGAGGAATGAGGGTAAGGTTTATATCCTGTCCGCTTAGCCTTCATTATGTCAGTTGAGCAGCTCGACCGCCTGAGGAGGGGCCTTTCCGACCTTAGAACCGGAGCCCTGCTGAATCTGATAGTGTACGTCGTCGTCCTCTTATCTTTGCTTCCCCTACTTCCTATGACCCTTGAGTCGTACGATTTCTCCCATCAGTCGGAGAGTGTGATGTACTTACTCGCTATCTCTGTTTCGGGGATACTGGCGGCTATACTGATAGGTATAGTTGCCTTCTACAAGTTCTTCAGGGCCACGGGCCATTTCAAGGATTTCAATGCCCCCAGACTCGGGATAGGGAGGATCGGTGTGACACTGCAGCTAGTCGGCTTGTTGATATTCATATTCGGTATGGTAATCGTAATCGCTGCCTCGTTAAATGTCATATTAGAGGCTTTAAAAGCAGGAGAAGTTTACGAATACTTTGATCTTCCCTCGATCTTCGAATCGATAGGTGTCTTCTTGCTGGCAGCTATAGTTGTCTTCCTGCTGACAGCTATCATCTTATTGATAGGGGCTCTACTCTTCGGAGCCATGGTCATGAGACTATCCGAGGTCGAAGGGCTGGAGAAGGGGTTCAGGACAGCCGGCATCCTCTACATAGTTGGGATCTTACTCGCTTGGATACCTTACATCTCCCTCATAGCTGTAGCTCTCGATGTATTAGCCCTGATCCTCATCTACATCTACTCGAGTAGAGGTCTGACGTCTCTGACTCGCATCGAGGGAGTGGCTTGAGTAGGGCCTTAGCCCTGCTCCTGCTCTTCTTCCTATTTTTCACCCCGCTCATCACTCATCGGCCCTCAGCCGATCAGGTGGCTAGGAAGCTCCTAATATACTACGGATACCCCAGCCTCTTCAACGGGAGCTCTAATGCGTTCGAAGTCTCTAAGCTCTTCGATAGGTATGTTATAGTCATCTTAGGTGATGACTTGTCGATCCGAGGTATGAGGAACATGAAGCCATTGAGAAACTGATCAAGCTATCTAAAGCTGAGTTCTACGGTTATGTGGACGCGATGCAACCCATAGAGAGTGTATGCTCTCAAGTGAGAGCCTGGGTTGAAATAGGAGCTCAAGGTATCCTCCTGGATGACTTCAATATCGACTATCTGGAGCCCATGCTGGGCAGTAAGGAAGTTGCCAGCTCCATCAGGCTAAGTCGATCGACTGTGTGAGAAGAAATAACCTTAAAGTTGCTCTTAACTTCTGGTTTCCTGAGGATGTGTTTGAGGAAGTCTCCGGAATTTCTCTAGATCTCAGAGGGACCTCCGTACTGGTGGAACATGCTATATACGGCTTCGGTAATAAGACGGAGGAGTACTTGGAGCACTTCTACTCGATGTACTCCTACGCTGAGGAGAGAGGTTTCGCTCTGGCGTCTGACCTCGACATCAGCTGTGAGCTCCCATGAGAACAGGATGATCGGTTACGATGCTCTGACCTACCTTCACGGCAAGTGTCACGCTTACGCCATCCAGGAGGACTAAGCTGAAGATAGCACGGTTTTCTACGACTTTTCCGAAAGATCGAAGGAAGTTCAAAAGATTAAAGGAGCTAACTTAGTGCTCTGAGGAAAGTTAAACGAGAGCTGGTACTTGAGCACGTTGGATAGGTTCAGGGAGTTGGTTTCAATTCCTCAATCTCTACCTGAGAATGTTCTCAGTTAAAGCTAGCGTCTCGAGGCCTTCGAGTACACGCCCAGCGACTTCGATGTGAGTAGGGCAGTGAGCTTAGCTAAGAGCAAGGGGTTTGATGTTTGGTTGAGGATTGGGATCCTCGTGGAGGGAGGTCGAAGCGATTAGGTGGAGCCTGGTGACATTAGGAAGCGGTTCGCAAGCTACCTCTATTACTTGAGGCATTAAAGCGGCTTTGAGCGAGAGTCTCAAGGTGGATTGTCTCGTGATAGGAACCGAACTCAGTTCCCTGGATAAGTTGGACCACTGGAGAGAGATCATGAAAGAGCTCAAGAGGATCTACTCGGGGAAACTGAGTTACTCAGCTAACTTCGATTCCGAGGCGACTTCCTTCTGGGACCTCCTCGACTCCGTGGAGATCGATGCTTACTCCCCTATGTTGAACAGTAGCTCTTGGATGACGCTACACGAGAGCAGGGTGTTTCCTCTGATCCTACTCTACGGGAAGCCTGTCGTTTTCACCGAGATAGGCTATAGGAGCGTTAAAGAAGCTAGGCTAGAGCCCTGGAACTGGAAAGCTAAGATGGAGAGGGATGAAGAGGAGCAAAGCCTCCTCTGGAGGGCTTTCCTAGATCAGGAAGCCGGTAGGATAAGAGGCCTCTTCTACTGGGTTGAAACCCCCTGGGGTGACGACGGCACCGACTACTCCGTGCTCGGGAAGGGGGTTGAGAGGACGATCGGGGAGAGGCTCAGAGCTGACCTCATGGTCTTCGAAGTCAGGAGCGGTGTCGACGTCGAGATAGTGAGGAGGGTTTTTAGCGGTGCTGTGATCTCCTAGGGAGCTAGATTGATCGTAGGAGGATCTTTCTCCAATCCGGAGGCTAAGGTACCTTGGATCTCCTTCGAGAAGGACCGAGTTATGATCAATAGCACCTCGTACAGGAGCTATTGGGGGAGATTGGATCACTGTGTAGTGGTTTCTCATCGGGGCAGGGTTTACGTGATGGGAACCCACAGGTTCGGGACGGAAGCGGCTCTGATGTACTTCAGGGAGGACCCTGATGTTAGTTTCGCCCTGGTCAGGTGGGTAGATCTCAATGAGAACGCTAGGATGGAGAGAGGAGGTTTCCCTAGTCAGGAGGCACGCCGGCTGAGGGTAGCTGAAGCCCTCTCGTACCTTCGTGAGGTACCTGAGTTAAGTGAGAGAAGCACGCGGAATCTGAGCTGATGGAAGTAGGACTGCGATCTCATGGTATCGTTGAGAGTTCAACGTCTTAGAACTCGGAAACTGTCTCCTTGATAGAATCCATATTCCTATAGGGTTTACGACTTCAATTAAGCGCTTCTCAGCTTCCGAGTGAGCTTCACCCCCGTACCGCTAAATGCACCTATCACGGTAAAATTAACTCGAGAGTCTAACACCTGACATTTGCCGAGAGGAGTTGAAGGTCAGCTGACCTCTCTCGGGTTCAGCTAAACCTCCCTGGGCGAGGAAGGTCCAGTCGCTCCATCTCCCCTGCTCACCTCCCTCACCACTTCGGGATCGATCCTCCTCGCGATGAGAGCGTTACTCCCTCAAAATAAATCTTTTTAAGAGGGTTACTATCCCGTACCTCAACAACTCCTCGAACCTCCTGCAGTTTTAACGGTCCTCACCCCTCCTCGTCGTGAGACATGAGATTTCAGGCAGCTCCCGAGCTTCGAACCGATAATTTAGGGAGGGAACTAAATCCTCTCGAGGATCTCGAGGACCTTCTTCCCCATATCGGTGGCGACGGTCCTGCCCCCTGCTAACTGAACGAGCCCGACTTCTGAGAGCAATGGAACGATATTGAAACTTAGATCCTTTACCTTAGTACCCTCGAGGGCTCTCCTCACTTCCGAGAGGACCTGATCCGGATAGGGGATCGTGGGTATCCTTATCACCTTGTAATCCCCTAAGTTAGGGAACATCAGCTTCTCAAGGTCCTCATTAGCTCTGTAGTAAGCTTGAGGATCTTCAGACTCGTATAGCTCGTTGATCTTAGCTCTCAACCTCTCCAACTCTAGGTTAACTATCTTGACGTTCTTCGAGACCACGTGATAGACTTCGCTCGGGAAGAACTGGCTTATCAGAGCTACAGCTACGCTCATCGCCTTCCTACCGCCTGATATGAGCAGGTAGACCTTCTTAGGCCTGAGGGATCCCACGATCTCGCTAACTTCCTTCAGGAAGTCGAGGGCCCTCTCTTGATCATCGACATCGGGGTAACCTAGGATAAGCTCCTTCACCTTAAGCCTCGGGTACCTGAGCTCGAGAGCCACCTTAACCAGCTTCGCTCCAGCTAGCACCTCCACCTCATTGGTTTCCACCAGTACGATGCTATCGATGTCGATTCCGTTGGACTCCAACCACTGGACGAACTCCGTGACCACGGGGGGCGAGAGACCCAAGGGAGCCACTACCGTGACCATGATTCTATCCTGGAGAGCGTCCAATATTACGGTTTCTGTCACGACTCTCGGACAGTTTAGGGCGAGGGTCCGACTTCCTCAGTTCTCCTGAACGGGATAAGAGCGAGGACTCGTTTTCAGCCAACTCGAAACTCTGTCTCCTTACGAGAGCTCATCGGGACGCTTCAACCGTCCGATAGGCGGATCAGAGGATCTTTGGATTTCATCTCACGATAGTGCAGATACCTGAGTGAGACTCGTAGCTGAATGCCTCCTATCGAAGAGGCCTTATAGCGAGGATGAGAACTGAGGCGAGGAGATTCAGAGGCCATTTTAATCCAGATTCCGAGAACTCCCAAAGAGGATTCTCCGCTCTCGACCAGTCCGTGATCGGTTCTCACAGGTACCGATGGGGTACCGTCAGAGGTCACGTCAGACCCGATCAGTCTCCGCTGACCTCTCTCAGGAATCTCAAGACCTCCCCCACGTCGGGTTTCTCGTTCACACGATACTCCCTGGCGTAAATGACTCTTCCCTCTTGATCGATGATGATAATTGCTCTCTTGGATACTCCGCGATCTTCATCGAAGAGCCCGTATTTCTTCGATACTTCCCCGTGGGGCCAGAAATCGGAGAGTAGAGTGGTCTTAATCACTCCCATGTGTTTGGCCCACGCCCTCTTACTCGGAACGGGATCAACGCTTATGCTAAGCGGGACTGTACCCAACTCCTCCAATTGCTCGTGGATAGACTCGAGTTCTCTTATTTGCTCCTCGCAGAGGTTCGTCCAAGCCGAGGGATGGAATAGGAGAAGGACCTTCTTACCCCTAAACTTCGATAGAGTGACCTCCTCTCTGAACTGATCGGGGAGCTTGAAGTCCGGAGCTACGGAACCCACACCTATCATAACTTCACCATGGTTATGCAAATCGAGTACTTAAAAACCTTCCATGGTAGTATATCTGTTTCTGAACCCGAAAATCCGAGGAATTACCTTCGAGCTCTTCAACGTAAAGGTTAATTCGACTATCCTTCCCCGTCAGCTTGGAACATTGTAATGAAGTTGTGGGACATCTTAGAAGGGGTGACTCAACCTAAATAAGCGATTCTTGAGCCCGAGGTACCTTGCTTGGGCTGAACGTTCAGTTAATGCCTCTGTGAGCAAGGTCACTTTTTAAAGAGAACCCGGTAGAGGAAATTTGATGGCGAGCTCAAGGGCCTCTTTGAAGAGGAGACTCCTAGATCTGCTGAAGGAGGATGAGGAGTTTAGATTAACAGTAGCGGGTTATTTGGGACTAGAAGAGGCTCTCAGGGGTATCAGGTCCACTCAAGAGGAGCTGACCAGACTAAGGGAGGACATGATAGCTGGCTTCAAGAGGCACGATGAGGAGCTCGCGAAGCTCTGGAGTGAGCTGACCAGACTAAGGGAGGACATGATGAGAGGGTTCGAACTGGTCGAGAGACACATTGCAGCCCTAGGGGCTAGATGGGGGATTATGAG
>JAVQRZ010000222.1:0-4405 GCA_033582115.1 Candidatus Korarchaeum sp.
CTCCTCACAGCATCCTCGTTCTCAGCGTCAGCCCCTAACCCGTAAACTGTGTCTGTAGGGTAGATAATCAAACCTCCCCTTCTTAGCACTTCAATTACCTCATAGACGAACTCCTCCTTCTCGTATTCCTTCAGGTAGATCCTCCTCATCAACCCGAACCATACTGAGTTTACCTTATTATCCTTATTCAAAGGAGGTCTTGATCGAGGTCGGAAGCTTGAAGGAGGAGGAAGTGGAGATCCTGATAAGGTTAGGTGAGATCCACTCATCCATACTAGAAAGCATGCTCGCGAGAGTGAGGGAAGGGACGAAGCTGATCGATATAGTTGAGGAGTCAGAGAGCAGGATAAGAGAGGAAGGTTATGAACCGGCTTTCCCAACGAATATTTCCTTGAATCAAACAGCGGCACATTACACACCCTTCCCTAATGATGAGAGCACCGTGATCAGCGGCTCTATCGTGAAGTTGGACATAGGATCTCACTCGAATGGCTTGATAGTAGATGCAGCTAGGACAGTCGCACTCGATGACAGGTATGAGGAGATG
This sequence comes from Candidatus Korarchaeum sp., assembly GCA_033582115.1. Lineage (GTDB taxonomy): Archaea > Korarchaeota > Korarchaeia > Korarchaeales > Korarchaeaceae > Korarchaeum. The sequence goes on from JAVQRZ010000222.1 coordinate 548, forward strand.
ATCGAAGTCGCGAGGGAGGCTGTGATGAGATCACTCGCTAAGATCTTTCCCGGAGGTAAGCTGATAGATGTGAGTGAGGTGATATATGAGACCATAGTGTCCTCAGGTTACAAACCGATAAGTAACCTTACCGGGCATAAGATAGAGGTTTACAAGCTCCATGCGGGTGTTGATGTTCCTAACGTCCCGGTCAGAGGGAATTATAGGATAAGAGAGGGAGATGTCTTTGCTATTGAACCTTTCGTGACTTTACCCAACTCCAAAGGTTATGTCGTGCCTTTAGGCGAGCCTCTGATATTCTCCATGAGAAAGAAGGTGAGCTTGAGGGATGAGAAAGAGAGGAGGGTTATGAAACTGATAGAGAGGAGCTATAGCAAGCTCCCGTTCTGCGAGAGATGGTTCGTTAAAGAGATAGGGACTAGAGTGAATGACATCTTGTTACGCTTAGTTAGGAGAGGAGTATTGACGCCTTACCCACCGCTTGTGGAGGTATCAGGAAGACTTGTCGCCCAGTATGAGGATACCGTACTGGTCACTTCCGAGGGTCCCATCAACTTGACAGGAGGGTTATAATGGGAGTCAGGAGGAAGGGTATAAGGGCTGAGAGGGACCTCTTAGAGAAGCTCTGGAAGCTCGGGGTAGGTGCCGTTAGGGTAGCTGGAAGCGGTGTCTCAGCTCATCCTTCAACTGACATAATAGCTGGGTTCAAGGGCAGGATTGCGGTTATAGAGGTAAAGGTATCCTCAAAGGACACGATATACATCCCCCCGGAGGAGGTTAAGTCCATCAACCTACTTGCGGAAATCATGGGGGCGGACCCTTGGCTGGCTGTTAAGTTCGCTTCCGATAGGAAGGGTTTCTACATGTTGAGACTTAATGAAGCTAAAGAACTGAGATCTGGGTACTTAGCGATAGATAAAGATCTAGCGAGGAGTAAGGGGATCTCTGTTGAGGAGTTCACGCACAAACTCATGGCTTGAACCACTTTACCCTGTAATTGAGGACTTCATCATCAGAGACTAAGGAGACTACGAGTTCCTTCCTGACCGATGTAGCCAGCCTCCCTGCCCTTATCAGATCTACAGGTCTCACCTTCCCGTCTAACGGACTCGCTATACATAGGTAAGGAGCGTGTTCGAGACCGGGTCCCCTCTCGTAAATTATATAATCCACCCCGTACTTCGAACCGGCTTTTGGAACGTACCCCATGTCCCTCCAATAGTTGTGGACTACTTCCTTGATCCTAGAATTATCCCTAACTTGGGAAAATCTCCTCCTTAACTCCTCTATCCCTAAAACATCACCTTTAGGTTCTCTAACCTCCATCTTTCCCTTTGACACTAGGTAGAGGGCTTCAACTAGGGAGAGTTGAAGAGGGGAGTTATAGACCTTGAAGGGTTCAGGTTTAGCTATCCCTATCGGATGTCCCCAGAAGCCCTTAGCGTAGAGCTCTCCGGGATCATCGAAGACTAAGACCCTATCGCCTATCAGCACCCCGTGCTTGAATGAAATACTGTTGATATAACTCTCTCTAGGCTTAGGGATGAACTTCTCAGCAGTGTAGTAAGTGACGTTCATCTCGTCATCGACGACAGCTAAGATAAGTTCCTTTCTGAGCCTCACCGCTTTCTCCAATGAGTCGAGAAGGCAGGAATGAGGCATGGGTTGATCCTCGGAGAGGGAGAGGATCAGTTGCTTAGCTGAAGCTTCACCTATGGATGCTCCTCTAGGGTATAACCTCAGGAACTCAGTAGCCCTCTCGTAAACTACTACTCTGTTCCTCCTTCTGAGATCGCTGTAAACGATGTACTTGAGGAAGTTACTCGGATCAGGTAAGATCATGCTAAGCAAATCCTTTAAGTCTAAGGACCTTCCTTCTTCATCGAGGACCTCTATCCTCTGACTCCAGACAAGGTAAGCAGCTTCTAAAGGGTGAATCTCCAGCTCATTATCGAAAATCTCTCCGTAACCCTGTTTATAGAGCTTTTCGAAATCCTCCTTAATGTGAATAATCCCATTTACTAGATATCCCTTGTAGGGGACTTTGCTCATATCTTCACACTCTCCTCCACAGCCTCGAAGATCACATTAAGGACTTCCTCAGCGAATTTGAAGTTGAAATTAGGTTCTTTATCCTCTTTCACACTATTAACGAAGTGTAAGAGCTCTCTGTAAAGAGGTTCATCCTTCCTAAATCTGGGTACGTAAGCATCATCCTTCCTGTCGACCTTAAGGGATTGGTCAGCGTAATCCAGTGAGATAGTCCCATCCTCTCCGGTAATCGTCATCTGCCTTACCCCAGCTGCAGTCAGCCAATTAGTCTCGATGATCGCAACTACACCTTTCCTGTAGGAGGATATCAATACAGCGAGGTCCTCACCATCTCCCTCGTTTAGGAGCCTAGCTGTGTAAGCTTGTACGTAATTTGGACGATCCCCCATTAGGAAACGGTGGACATAGATCTCGTGAATCGCTAAGTCCAGAGTGACCCCTATCTTCCACCCTAAAACCTTCTTAGGAAGCCTTCCTGCCCTCCTAGAGGAAATGGAGGATATCCTCCCTATAGCTCCTTCATCCAATAACTCCTTCAGCTTAATAACAGCTGGGTTGAAAAGCTCTATGAAACCCGGCATGAATATGTTACCTCTATTGACTAGTGAGGACAAGGATGATAACTCACTTCTGTTAATAACGATCGGTTTTTCAGTTAAAACAGACAAACCCGACTCTAAAACTACCTTAGTGACATCAAAAAGGTACTGAGGCGTCACTACGACGCTTACAGCATCCAAGGACTCTTTAGATACCATCTCCTCAACGGATGTGTAGTAGTTGATATGGTAAGTCTCAGCGAGTTTTTTCGCGGAGATCTCATCTTTATCAGCTACAGCAACCAACTTAGCATCTCCTATGGTCCTGTAGACTCTAGCGTGAGCTGCTCCAAACCAGCCACACCCTACCACTCCTACCCGCACTTCCAACCAAGGTCCCGCTGTTATATTTTTACCCTGAGTTAAAAAGCATTGGAGGTAACCATTATGAGGAAGCTCAAGGCTTATGCGGAGCTCTCTAGACCTAAGAATGCGTTCATGTCAGTCTTAGGAGCTGCAACAGGGTGGGTGAATTCGACAAGCATATATGACTGGAGTTTCCTCCTTACCTGCATAATCCCACCCTTAATTCTGATGGCAGGTAATGCGGTAAACGATTACTTCGATGCACCAGTGGATGCAATAAACAAGCCTCATAGACCGATACCTTCGGGTAAGATATCCAAAAGAGAAGCTTTAACTTTCTACGCGATCTTTTCCCTCGCTGGAGTAACCTTAAGTTCCATATTAGGTCCTCTAGAGTTTCTAATAGTTCTAGCCTTCTCCTCAGCATGGTACGCTTACGCTAGATGGTTGAAGAGGACCGGAGTGCCGGGAAACATCATCGTAAGCTTAGGCGTTGCCTTCACTCTGATATTCGGATCGATATCAGCAGGGAACCTCACGATGAAGGTGATCCTCTTCTCCTCAATAGCTTTCACCTCGAACCTAGCTAGAGAATTCGTGAAGGCAGTTGAAGACTTACCCGGAGACAGAACTTACAATATCAGGACCTTAGCGGTTAGGATAGGAATCAGGAGAACTGGAATCCTCACAGCAGTGATACTATCTTCCGTAGTCGTCCTCACTTTAGTGCCCATGTTCGCAAGACTGGTAGGACCGCCGTACTTAGTGCTATCAGTAGCTCTGTCGCTACCTCTAGTGGGCTTGGCAGCATTCAAGTGCGTTCAGCAGGATTTCGGAGAGGAAGCTAGGAGTGTGAGTAACATGATAAAAGTAACTATGTTCCTAGGGCTCTTGGGGATGT
>JAVQRZ010000223.1:0-3803 GCA_033582115.1 Candidatus Korarchaeum sp.
TGGCTTCGAATCTCTTTCTTATCTCCTCCTGTATCCCTGTCATATCAGCTCTTAACTTACCTATTTCCTCATTGATCTTGTCAACTTTCTCACTCCTTTCCTTAATTTCCTGAGTTATAACATCTATTTCTTTATTTGCTCTCTCTAGTTCCTCTTTCTTCTTCATGATCTCATCGTAAAGGTTATTTAGCTCATCCTTTATTCTCCCTATCCTCTCTCCAGCATCCCTAACGAAGAACCTCCACCTCTCCATCTCGGTCATCAGTTCCAGGATCCTCCTTTTCAGCGACTTTGCCTTATTCAAGTTCTGAAGCATAGCTTCGTACTGGCTTATCTGCATTACAAGGTCTCTCTCTTGATCTCTGTTTAGAGGTAAGGTCTCTATCTTCCTCTCTAGTCTCGCAATCCTCCTCCTTAACACCTTCTCAGGGACGCCTACTGAACTGACGAGGTACTTGTACTCCTCCTTCAACTTGAGTACCTGATCCCTGACCTCTCTAAACCTCTCCAGAGCCTCTCTCCTCTCCTCTCTAACTTTAGCTAGTTCATTCTGTAGTGCTCTCTTTCTCTCAACAGTACTTCTGAAGACCTCTCTGTCCTTCCTTACCTTCTCAATGAGTTCTGATCTTCTCGCTCTAAGGCCCTTTAACTCTTCAATTAGAGTTCCCTTATCCTCCTTGAGCTCAGCTAATTTACGCCTGAGCTCATTTTCCTTCTGTCTCAGGACGCCTATTGATTCACTCAGCACAGTCATGCGGTCTCCTCCTTCTACTGCTCTCAAGGTGAGACATTAGCGATAGGCGGCCTCCTACTTAAAAATTATTCGGTCTTCATTCGTTTTAAAAGGAATTATCATAAAAACGTGATCTCCTAATATATAGATATTAAAAGCGATAAAAATCGTAATGATATAAAAGAATATCTATGAATAACAAAACATTTTAATGAGAGATCTTTAGTCTCCCTCGGTAAGATTTAATTGATTCAATGATCGCTTAGAAACTTATGCTAGTGGATAACGGAATGAGGGTTCTCTGGTTAGCTAGAACTGGCTGGATGCAATCAGGCGTTCCTCACTGTCTTGCTGAAACGGTCGCTCAGCACACGTTCATAGCCTCCCTGATAGCCTTAGATCTCTTCCCGAAGGTAAGGGCAAGCGGTAAGGATTTCAGCGAGGGTAAGGTGCTGAAGATGATATTAGTGCACGATTTAGCTGAAGGCTTTAGCGGAGATCTCCCGAAGTGGACCAAAGACCTGATAGAGAGGGAGGAGTTGGAGGAGGAAGCTATGTCTAGGATGAACCTACCTGATGAAATATCAGAGATCCTCAGAGATTACTTGACGATGGGGACCTACGAAGCGAAGATAGCGAGGCTCGCTGACCTCATGGCGACTTGGAGAATGGCTATATACTACAAGCAATTGGGCTACGATGTAGATGATATCCTCAAGAGTTCTCAAAAGGAGTCCATTGAGCTAGCTAGAAAGCTAGGGATACTCATGGAGGATGGTTAAACCTCTAGGATATCATCGTACTTAGGTGAGGATCCCAGGAGCTTGTAATATGGCTCTCTAACCCTAAGGAATTGCTTAAATCTCTCTAGAATCTCTTCATCACCTCCTCCTCTTCTCATCACACTAAGGAAGTCCACTAAGTTGTCCTCCCTGTATATGCATGGCTTGAAGAAGCCATCGTGCGTCACTCTAGCTCTCGTGCACTTCATGCAGAACAAGGGATCTCCACTTCCTCTAACGATCTCCACGATGGTCCCATCCTCCAAATAGAAGATGGGTCTGTTGTGGAGCTCCTTGACCTCCTTCCTCACAGCTAAACTCTCCAGCTCCTTCTCGAAACCCTCGAGGGAGTAGTGGTAATCCTCTAGTGAGGGGTTACGCTCAAGTATCTCTATGAACTGGACCCTCAGGCCCCTGTTCCTAGCGAACTTCACCACATCCCACAGTTCCTCCTCATTGAGCCCTCTGATCACGGTGAAGTTCACCTTCACGGGGGAGATTCCTCTCCTCAAGGCTTCATTTATCCCTTCTATCGCTCTTTCTAGCCCATCAACCCCCGTTATCTTAGTGTAGACATCCTTCCTCAAGGAGTGGAGGCTCACGTTCACTCTGTCAAGCCCGGCTTCCTTTAGAGATTTAGCTCTTTCCTTAAGGAAGAAGCCATTGGTCACTAAGCTCACTTCCTCCACCTCTGAGGATCTGATCTCCTCTATCACGTCCTCAAGATCTTTCCTCATCAGAGGTTCCCCTCCGGTGAGCTTGACCTTCTTCACGCCATGCTTGGAGAGGACCCTCAGGAGCTTTCCGAACTCCTTAGGCTCCATCTCGTCCTCACCAACGTAATGTCCCTCCCTGTGGCAGAAGAAGCAGCTGTAGTTACACGACTTGGTCACGGATATCCTCAGCTCACTAACTGGTCTGCCCCACTTGTCTATCAGCAAGGGATTTCACCTTTCTCTCAACGCATATCTCTTCTATCTTAGTAAATGGGTAGTTCCCGGTCTCATCCTTCTCTAGGTACTTCACCATATCCCATATGTTGAGGAGGGCAGTAGCTACCCCATTGAGAGCCTCCATCTCAACTCCCGTCTGAGCGAACGCTTTGACCCTGACTCTAACCTCTATAGAGTCATCCTCTAGACTGAAGTCAACATTTACCGAGGTCACTTGAATCGGGTGACACAGTAGTATGCTCCTCGAGGTCTCCTTAACCGCCTGAACAGCTGCAACTCTAGCTACAGTGAGTACATCCCCCTTCTTCACCTCCTCAGCCTTTACCTTCTCAATAGTCTCCCTCCTCAACCTTATCCTCCCCTTAGCTAGAGCTTCCCTGTAGACTTCAGGTTTATCCGTTACGTCCACCATCAATAGCTCCTCACCAGCTTTTACTAGGGGATCTGAAAGCTTAAATTTTTTCGAGCAAGAGTTTTAAGAATTTGTGACTTCTTATCAGAAAACAACTGACCGATCAGCTGACTTAAATTGATCGCTGCTACTGGGAAACCCACCTGCTCCTTCCGTCGGAGAAGATCTCCTTCTTCCAGATAGCAGCCCTCCTCTTCACTTCATCTACTATCCACATCGCAGCCTCAAAGGCTTCCCTCCTATGAGCAGATTTCGTGACGACTAGAAGAGCTACTTCACCTACTGGCACGTCCCCAACCCTGTGCAGTAAGATGGCGTCCTTTAACCCGAATTCTCTTACTGCCTCTTCCCTTATCTTGGTTAGCTCCCTCTCGGCGACCTCAGGGTAGCAGTCGTAGAAGATCCTCTCGACCTCTCCCTCTTCAGAGTCCCTCCTCACCACTCCTAGGAACAGTACCACCGCTCCCACGCTACCATCAGTAGCTTCCTTGAGGAACTCCTCTGCATCTATCCTCCCCATGAGGACACCCGCTCTCCCGAAGCCTCCTGAGAAGCTGGGGAAGATCGCAACAACGTCGCTCCTGCTTACCTTAACTGAGAGATCCCTGATGAGTTCGTGATTGAGAGCTACTTGAACCCTCCCCTCTCTCACCATCTCCTCCAGTTCTCCTCTTAAAGAGTTGAGGAGCTCTTTTAAGCTACCTTCAAACTCTAACTCACTATTCTTGAACCCTAGGAGGTCTGAAAGCCATCCGAAAACCCTTAAGGAAACCATTTCGCTACACCAGCTCCACAGCTATGCTTTGAGCACCACCGCCCCCGTGGCACACAGTAGCTAATCCTCTCCTCTTACCCTTAATCCTCAATGCGTTGAGTAGGGTCACTACTATTCTAGCCCCACTTGCTCCTAGCGGATGGCCTAA
>JAVQRZ010000224.1:0-3793 GCA_033582115.1 Candidatus Korarchaeum sp.
ATCCTCGGTAATCTCTCGATCCTACCTATTATTAGGGCTGTCTTAACTGGCAATACATCAGTCTCAGGGTACATCCTGGCTGATCCTGGCATCGGTCTCATGAAAGACGTATTACCATCAGGTAAAGCTCTTCTAGTCTCATTAGGGACTCCCTTGACTGCTACCTTAAGTCTCGATCTTACTGACTCTAGAGCTAGTAGCGAAGCTGCCTTCTGACCGAAGACAAGTACAAAAGAGTCATCATCTTGACATGATAATCTCTCTTTAATCCTCTTGACGTCCTCCTCGCTTATACCGTAACTCGGTAACTCATCCCCATGGATGATCCCCTTAACACCACCGAATACCTTAGCGTAATCAGCTAGCTCAGTCCCGAACCGCCTATTAGGTTGAACCTCACGTCCCAACAACCCTCTCATGCCCCTAACTCTCATTCCAAAAACCCTATCTCCTTTAGAGATCGCTCTCTCTATAATCTGGGATTTCTTAATCGAGAATATATCGGTTATGTCCTCTATGGGGTCAGTGAAGTGATTCTCACAGACTCCTCGGCATCTTAATTCATCTCTAATCCTCAGGAGGCTCTGCTGCCGAACTACCTCTCTCCTCACGATCTCCGGTATCAGTTCGAGTTCCTGTATCCCCTTTATTTCCTGCCTAGCCCCTCCCTCTATGGAGATGTTTATGTCCTGCCTTATAGTGCCTATCCCCCTCTGCACTCTACCTGTTGCTCTAAGCACCCTTCCTATCCTCAGAGCGGTCTCCATCGCTTGCTCAGGGTGCCATATATCAGGTGAGGTAGCTATCTCAACTAAAGGGATTCCCAACCTATCTAACTTATACTTCGCAAACTCAGATGTGCTTTCCACTATGAAAGCAGACTCCTCCTCCAAGCAGAGAGTCTCTAAGCCTACTTTTCCCCTTGAAGTATCTATGTAGCTTCCTTCCCCCCTCAGAGCAACTAAAGCCGTTCTCTGAAACCCAGTTGTGTTACTCCCATCAACTACTATCTTCCTCATGACGTGAACCTCATCTACAGGCTTCATTTTGAGCATTAGAGCTATTTCTATCGCTATTTCTAGGGCCTCCTCATTAAGGGGAAACGGTGGTGATTCATCTGCTTCTACCTCGCACGTAGTATCGTAGTAAATTCCGTAGAGGAAGTCCCTCTTCCTCAAGGATTCGAACTTAGCTGCCGGATCTATAAGCCCTAATTCACTGTAAGAAACACTCAAGTTCCTTTTTATCCACTGGTGAGGCTCTTCATCCCTAAGGATTGAGGGACAGTTGCAGAAGAGTTTGTGGGAGTCTAACCTCTGGTGCACCTCAAGCCCTACCTTCAAGCCGATAGCCCTGTAGAACTCCTCCAAGGGATCACCTCCAGCAAGGTGGGAAAGTGTTCATGGGGATGCGAGACCCTATCTCTCCAGCTAGGTTGGTCAGCATGAATCTCCTGACCTCCTCAAGTTCCTGAGTATGCCCAAGAACGAACATCAGCTTTACTAAGGAAACTTCAGGAGTCATATCCATAGCAGGTATGGCGCCAGCCTCTAGAAGTCTTCTTCCCGTTTCATATACCTTAAGATCGACCCTTCCGAACAAGCACTGAGATGAGATAATCACTGGCACTCCGTCCCTAATGAGTTCGCGTACCTCGGGTATCACGTGCTTGGGTACGTGGCCTAACCCGGTGCCTGCTATGACGATACCCCTGAACATCGCCTTAAGTGAGCTGAGGTAACTTGAAGGCATACCAGGCCACACCTGGACGAGAGCAACCCTATCATCAAGTTTGTCATCTAAGATAACCTCGCTAACACCCTCCTTCCTCCTCCTGAAGTTACTGGAGATCAACTCGATTGACTCACGGCTCACCTTAGCTAGAGGAGGTTCGTTCACTGAGACGAAAGCATCCCTCCTCGATGTGTGCATTTTCCTAGCCCTTACTCCCCTTAGAACGTAAGCGTAATCATCCGATGAGCTTGAGTGCATTACTATGACGGATTCAGCTATTGGCCCTTGTGCGGCTAACTTAGCGGCAGCGATCACGTTCATTACGGCATCCGTTGAGGGTCTATCTACTGACCTCTGGGAGCCCACTAGGATGACGGGCTTATCAAGACCTCTGAGCATGAAAGCTAGTGCAGATGCTGTATAATGCATAGTGTCAGTACCGTGAGCGATGATCACACCTTCAGAGCCCTTCCTCAATTCCCTCTCCACAGCTCTAGCTATCTCCCTCCAGTGGCTAGAGGTTAGGTTCTCGCTGAACTCAGCGAATAGCTTCACGTAATCTATATTCGCTATAACAGCTAGTTCAGGTATTAGATCGAGTAGCTCCTCAGGCCGCTCGTGAGCTATGACAGCACCCGTTGAGTAGTCCACTCTCGAGGTGATCGTACCTCCTGTGACCACTAGCGGTACTCTAGGCAAGCCCTGCCTATAGCTCAGCTCCGGGATAAGTGTCTCCTTTCTCTCTCCCTTTGAGATGAGCTCGAACTCAGCTCCTTCTACATTGATGCCTATGTTATACCCGTTATCTAACTTGATTATCACTTGATCATCGTCGAGTATCTCAGGCCTAGGTATGAGGATACCCTCGTAAACGTAACGCCCCTTCCTCACCCTCACCCTATCGAAGTCCTCTATACCCAAGCTGGAGAGTATCTCCCTGGTCCTCCCTCTATAGTGCAGCATCAGGGGAGTACTTCAGTAAGCATTAAAAAAGTAAGGGAGAGAAGATCTAATCACTCTTTATCAGAGGCCTGAATTTGTAGCCGTAAGCTATTATCCCAGATTCCCCGTTCACTCTCACCTTCCTGATCACCATCTCGACATCCATACCCTCAGTGACTTGAGAGGGTTCGATGTCCGTTAACTGGCTGAGTAGCATCGTCCCATCCTCTAACCTCACGAGAGCTATTACGTAAGGTGTGTAGTACTCATAACCTCTAGGTGCGTTCCATATTATGGAGTAGCTCACTACCTTCCCTCTTCTAGGGAGCTTCTTCACAATGATATCTCTGGATCCGCAAGAGGGACATATGTCCTCTTTAGGAAGCATGGTATAGCCACAGCTCCTACAAAGACCTCCCTCTAACCTATATCTAGCTGGTATCTCCCTCCAGTGGGAAGGAACGCTCATCCAGTAAGCCCACATGACCTCACACCCCCTCTAAGAGGTGAACCACGGAGTTGCTACCCGATCCCCCTATGCTCAGGACTAGGGCCCTCTTTGCACCACTAACCTGCCATCCTTGGGCTCTTCCTACCAGCTGGAAGTAAGCCTCGGCTAACTGATATACTGCTGTAGCACCAATAGGATCTCCCCTAGCTTTAGATCCACCCTCAGGGTTTACTGGAACTGGTCCATCCCTCCTCGCTTCACCATCCCTGAAGAGCTTGTAAGCTTCCCCTCTGTTAGTTAACCCAAGTTCCTCGACAGCTATGTAACCTAAAACACTTGAATACTCCTCTATACTGTAAAAATCAGGCTTGAATTCGCCTGCCTTTGAGAGAGCTCTTCCTAAGGCCACTCTTACGGAGGGTATCTCGGTAATGGGGTTCCTATTGTAGAGAGAAATCCTATCAGTAGCTTGTCCAAATGAGACAATTTTAGCGTTACCGTTGGGCCCCTCCTCCTTTGATGAGATGACTAGAGCGGCAGCGCCATCAGCGGCACTAGGCACGTCCATCATGCTCAGAGGTTCTGCTAGTAGAGGGGAAGACATGTATGTGTTAAGATCTATCTTGAACCTATATTGAGCATGTGGTGTATCTACCGCGTTCTCAT
>JAVQRZ010000225.1:0-3079 GCA_033582115.1 Candidatus Korarchaeum sp.
GGTCATTCGGAAGCTCAACGATACTGAAGTCAGTAGTCGACCATGTTATGAGGTCCTCGCACACCCTGCTTAGTGTCACCATGAGTGAGGAGAGCACGCTTAGAGTCAGGGTCTCAAAGGACCTGCTTCCAGTAGCTAGCAAGGTATTGCTCTCAACACCAGCGAACCCTAGGAGTTCAGCGAGTCTCCCCCTATCCAAGGTAACGGAGCTTCCAGCAGCGGGCCCTGAGCCTAGAGGACAGAGATCCACAACATGTCTCAAGACATGCCAAAGCACCCTGTAGTGATGGAAGAGCTCTTGCTCCACGTAGAGGAGGTAGTGGGATGCTGTAGATGGTTGCGCTGGTCGCAGGTGCGTGAAAGCAGGCATCATGACATTCAGGTTCGATGAAGCAGTATCTAAAAGTGATCCCCTGAGTCTATTAATCTCCCATAGAATGAGTATCAGCTCTCTGATGGTTTTATAGCGTAGAGCTGTCGCTACCTGATCATTCCTACTCTTACCGTAAGCCATCCATCCACCGTTATCCCCTGCTTTCCTCAGTACCCAGCTCTCAATGGCTTCGTGGACGTCCTCGAAGTGCTCTGAGAGGATCTCCCTCTCCCTATCCAGTGCCTCTAAGAGGAGGGATATAACTTCTCTAACCCCTTCAGGAACTAGCTTTAACTCAAAAAGGTGTATCTGGTGGGCTAGAGCTGTTATAACAACAGCTCTGAATATCCTTCTATCCTCTTCGATCGATGATGTGAACTTAAGCAACCAATTCTCCTGCTCTCCTAACCCCGGCTTCCTGTACATCTCTCCTCACTGCCCTAGAAGTGATAGCGTATAAACCCCAAGCCTGTATGAATCCCCTAGCTTCCTCGTCAGTCGGATACCATCCCTCATCGTAGCCAGCTATACTCACATCATAGAGGGCATAGTTAGACCTCCTTCCGATCACACTAAAGCTGCCTTTGAAGAGCTTTAACCTTACCTCGCCGCAGACATGTTTGTTCATGTCTTCTATGAGATTTTGGAGGCTTTCCCTGAGGGGCTCCCCCCAGAGGCCCTCGTAAACGAGGTTGGTCCACTCCCTATCAGCTAACGACTTGAACTGAAGCTCCCTCCTCGTCAGTACTGCTTTCTCCAGGTCCTTATGCGCTTTCACTATTGTGACGGCAGCTGGAGCTTCGTAAACCTCCCTGCTCTTGAAGCCAACGATCCTGCTCTCCATGTGGTCTATCCTCCCGACCCCATGCTTCCCAGCGATCGAGTTCAACTTCACTACCAACTTGCTCAGCGGCATCCTCTCCCCGTTCAGAGCTACTGGTATCCCCCTATCGAGCTCTAGAGTCAAGTATTCAGGCTTGTCAGGAGCTCTCTCAGGCGGAACGGTCCACTCGAAGGCATCCTCAGGGGGTTCGCTCCAGGGATCCTCGAGAGGACCGCTTTCGATACTCCTCCCCCATATGTTTGAATCTATGGAATACTTCTTATGACTCTTCGGGATCTTCAAACCTCTGGAACTGGCGTACTCGAGCTCCTTATGCCTAGTAGTCCTCCATATCCTAGTTGGGGCTATCACCTTGAGCTTAGGGTTGAGAGATCTCACCGTGACATCGAACCTAACTTGATCGTTACCCTTGGAAGTGCATCCGTGTGCTACAGCATCAGCACCCTCCTTCTCAGCTATCTCAACTAACTTAGAAGCTATGAGCGGCCTTGAGAGGGAGCTAGATACTGGATATTCATCCTCGTACATAGCATTGGCTAGTATCGCTGGGGCAACATAGAGCTGAGCGAACTCATCGATTAAGTCAAAGCTGTAATGTTTGATAGATCCAGCTTCATAAGCCCTCTTCTCCACCTCTTCTAACTCAGCTCCCTGCCCTAGCTCAGCTGTGAAGGTCACGACCTCCACTCCATTCTCAGAGAGCCACTTTATAGCTACTGTAGTATCGAGACCACCTGAGTAGGCTAAAACAACCTTAGAGATCTTCTCACTCAAAGGAGGCATCTCCGGTAACTCACGGTATCACCTGCACGCTCCTGCTAACAATTATTTAAAAAAATTTCGTTTAGGGAGTATGGAGGCCCGGCACCCTAGGGAAGGGTCTCACGAAGAGCACGTGAGGAGCGTCACATATGTATTTGAGCAATCTTTCGAGTCCTATTCCGAAACCAGCCGAGGGTTTTCCGAATTTTCTCATGAAGTCAATGAACCACGCGTACCTCTCGGGATCCTCTCCCATACTATGTATCCTTCCCCTTATCCTATCAGCCTCATACTCCCTGGCCCCTCCAGAAGCGATCTCCCCATGACCTTCCGGGGCCAAGAGGTCGAAGTCCATCAGGATACCCCTCTTATCCGGATACTCCCTGTCGTAGAAGCCTCTGGAGGATTTGGGGTAGTCGTATATGAAGAAAGGAGCTTTGAATAACTTAGAGAGAAACCATTCCCATTCCCAAGGGATCTCTTGATCGAAACTCAGCCTCTTCTCCGGTCTTTCAACTCCAAAGCTACTCCTGAGGATACTGAGGACTTCCTCGTCCTTTGAGTACTCCATACATAACTCAACGGCTTCCCTATGAGTTATCTTTTCTATAGGTAACCTTAAATCAGGTAAGGCCCTTCTATCAGATCCGAAGAAGCTCCATATATCTCTCAATGAGCTTTCGAACGCTTTTAAGTCATCGAAGACACTTTTCAAGATCCTCTCAGCTAGGGACATCGCTTCGAAGTGGTCAGCGTCCCTCATCTCTAGGTCCACCTGGACGAACTCAGCTAAGTGTCTCCCTGTGGACATAGCTTCAGAAGGCTCTCCCCTAACGTTAGGATAGAGGAAGTAGATCTTACCCCTCTTGGTGAGGGAAGCCAGTATCTGTTTGTACATTATCCCACTCGTAGTGATCTTATATTCCCTCCCGTAGTAGTTAATTGAGAACTGCACAGCTCCCCTTATACCGGGGTCCGTCGAAGGGGCTATCATTATAGGATCAAACTCTAGAAAGCCTTCCTTGTCCAAGAAGTCCCTTATTGACCTAGTTACTCTCTGTCGGAGCTCGTATATCTCCTGAATCGTGGGGTTGCTTATC
>JAVQRZ010000226.1:0-1560 GCA_033582115.1 Candidatus Korarchaeum sp.
GTCACTGAGGTCACTGTGAGGAACAGATACAAGGAGCTGCTGGCGAGGGCTAAGGATGACTGGTTGGATGAAATAGGTGAGGAGAAGTTAGAAGAACTAAAGAAGAGAGTCTCTGATCATCTGAAGTCCTCTCAAGCGGTACAGTCCATTAAGTAAAATACCGAAAGATTAATATATCAGCTTAAGACTTCTAGCGAGAGAGCTGCAAGTAGGAGGTGTCCTCTTGTACCAGTGCCTCAGGTGCGGGTATCTGTTCACTAAGGAGGAGATGGAGGAATACTTCAAGGACTATAAGTGTCCGAGATGTGGCTATAGGATACTGAGGAAGGTGAGGAAGGAAGAGCCTAAGGTCGTGAAGGCGATCTGAATGGGCGAGCATCGGAGTATAATTAGGGAGATACTATTCCTACTTGTAATATTCATTGCTTTCCTGATTTTATTCCAAGTCGTGATCCCGCAGATATCAGGAGTCCCGACGCCATTCACAGTTGTGACTTCGGGGTCTATGAAGCCAACTCTCGAACCCGGGGATCTCGTGATAGTTGTCGGTTGCGATCCGTACCAGTTAGTAGAAGGGGATATAATCGTCTTTAGAGTCCCTTGGTCGAACAACATGATCGTCCATAGAATAGTGAGGGTAGAAAGAGGCCCTGACGGTCCTCTGTTTTACACTAAAGGAGACAACAATGCTATAATCGATCCGGGCCACAGGAAGCCTTCAGACATTTATGGTAAGGTTGTTTTCAGAGTACCTCTGATCGGTTTCATCCTAGAGTTTTTCCAATTGCTCCCAGTTAAAGTAGCAATAGTTGGTTTAATAATCGGATACTTAATATATGATTACTCTAAAGAGCTGAGGGGTAGTAGAGATATCGTTGTATCAACTTGACACAATCCTCGCAATCCTTGATGCTTAAAGATCAGATCATTAAAAATAGAGAGATACAGGGACGTCACATTAACGCTTCAATTAAAAATAAATCTACAAGAGGGTTAGCTCAGCTCTCATTAGAGTTCGCCCTGCTAGTTAGCTGTAAACTTTTAATAGATCAAAATGCTATATGGCTCTCCTGTAACGCCAATTTATATATATAGCGGAGAGACTGCTTAAGTGAGGCATCGGTGTATTGGTGAAAAATTATGTCCCTCGAGAACGATGAGAGGGAGGGTTCCTCCGAGACCTTGTTAGAAGATAGGAGGGTTCAAGAGATACTTAAGAAGATTAGGGAACCTGAGATCACTATACAAAATGTCGTTTCTTCTGCTGATATCAGGCAGAGATTAGACCTTCATGAGATATCTAGAAGGATAAAGAAGTCTAGATACGATCCTGACAAGTTTCCGGGTCTAGTTCTAAAGTTAGATGAACCTAAAGCGGCCTTATTGTTGTTTAGTAGTGGGAAATTCGTCTGCACAGGAACGAAATCCGTTGAGGAGTCAGCTCAAGCTATCAACACAGCCATAGATGTCCTGCAGAAGCATGGGATAGAGGTTAAGGGGAGACCGCTAATAAAGGCTGAAAACATAGTCGCTTCCGCTAAGCTCCACGTTAAGGTCGAT
>JAVQRZ010000227.1:0-1426 GCA_033582115.1 Candidatus Korarchaeum sp.
CGAGCCCTCTGTTTGTATCGTCAAGGAGATGCCTGAAGATAGGGAGCTCTGGCACTTAGATGTCGTCAAAGCAAGTGAAGGCTACGATGCCCTCATAGTCCTCATAAACAAGGGGAAAGGACTGAGGAACGCGGAGCTATACTTCGCGAATAGCGGAGACGGGATCAACTGGAGGCTCAGCGAGTCCCCCGTACTGATACCCTCAGCTAACGACTGGGATAACATGCTAGTTTACCGAAGCACAGCTGTCCTCTTGGAGGAGAGAGGGGAGCGAGGGACTTACCTCAGGAAGTACGCTATATGGTACTCTGCATGCAACGAGAACAAGGAATGGCATATCGGCTACACGGAGCTCTCTATATGTATCTACAGCGATAAGCTAATGCTTTGCGAGGGTTTTTAAGGAAGGCTCTAATCACTCTCGCTAACTGAAGCCCTAGCGGGTGAGAGCCCCCTATGAGCTCGAAAGATCTAGCTGAGGAGATATTCAGCAGGATAGAGGAAGCTAGAGCATTGCTCAGGCCGGTGATACACGAGACCCCGTTGATGACGAGCAGGACCCTCTCAGAGCTCTCAGGCTCCGAAGTGCACTTGAAGATGGAGAACCTCCAGAAGACCGGTTCCTTCAAGGTGAGAGGTGCTTACTACAAGATGAAGATGATAGGGAACTTGAGCGGTGTCGTCGCAGCCAGCTCTGGGAATCACGCACAAGGAGTAGCCTACTCAGCGAGCTTGCTCGGTATCAAAGCTGTCATAGTGATGCCTAAGCATACACCGCTCTTCAAGATCAACGCGACTAAGAGTTACGGAGCTCAGGTCGTCTTGCACGGTGAGACTTACGATGATGCTTACATCAAAGCTAAGGAGGTCTCTGAGAGCGAAGGACTTCCGTTCATCCACCCTTTCAATGATCCTGATGTGATAGCAGGCCAGGGAACGATAGGCATCGAGGTGCAAGAGGAGATCGGGGGATGCGATGCGGTCGTAGTTCCCGTAGGTGGAGGGGGCCTTATCTCAGGTATAGCTATAGCGATGAAGACCCTGAACCCTGAAGTGAAGGTAATAGGGGTTCAGCCCTCAGGAGCTCCAACTGGTTACCTCTCCTACAAGCAGGGTGACTTGGTCGAGACCCAGCAAGCTTACAGCATAGCTGACGGAGTGGTGGTCAAGAGGCCGGGGGACCTGACCCTCAGGATAATGAAGAGTTTCGTTGACGACATCGTCTTAGTAGACGATAGAGACGTAGCTAGAGCTATATTCCTACTGCTAGAGAGGGTCAAGACTGTAGTAGAGGGTGCTGGAGCTCTTTCAGTCGCAGCTCTGCTCTCGGGTAGGTTGAAGCTAGAAGGCAAGCGGGTAGTCTGCGTCCTATCGGGAGGCAATATAGACCCATTCATGTTGATCAGAATAGTCAACAGGGTGCTCA
>JAVQRZ010000228.1:0-4717 GCA_033582115.1 Candidatus Korarchaeum sp.
GGAAGAAGCTCTGGAGAAGTACAAAAGTGGTGAGAAGCTCTCGATAGATGAACTTAAGCTCTTAATGGAGATGGGTCTCTTAGATAGACCTACTAGCTAGCTTTTATTTTTGGACCTGCTTCTCCTCGAGGATGGAAAGGAGAAGCTTAGAAGAGAGGATACTCATAGTCTGTGTTGACAGGGACGATGATCTAGGTGTCAAGACTGGAATAAGAGGACCTGTCATCGGTAGGGAAGCTAATCTGGAATCAGCATCTAAGCTAGCTCTCGCTGATCCAACGGAAGCTGACTCAAACGCTATATTCGGAGCAGTTAAGATATACGATGAAGCTAGATCTCTTTTCTCAGACATCGGAACAGAAGTAGAGGTCGTGACCATCACGGGACACCATGAAAAGGAACTCCTAGCTGATGAGGAGATAAACAGGCAGATGGAGGAGGTCGCCAGGTTGTTCAAACCCACAAGCATAGTTCTGGTCTCTGACGGTGCTGATGATGAGCTTGTGATCCCTATATTGATGAGGTACGCGCCTATAAGGAGCGTTAGGAGGGTGATAGTACAGCAGAGCAGGGAAATTGAGCATACTTACGTACTCCTGAAGAGATATTTCGAGAAGCTCATGAAGTCTCCGTCATCTAGATCCCTATTCTTAGGATTGCCCGGTGCTATCTTGATGCTCTACGGTCTCTTCTCGTTAGTTGAGTTCCAGAAGTACCTCTACGTAGGGGTCTCTATACTGGCAGGCCTGTTCTTCCTTGAGAAAGGGTTCTCCCTGAGGGATAGGATAGCTAGAGGGGTGAGTTACTTCGGTAGGCAGGTGGGCTTCGCTTCCCTAGTCATAGGGTCCTTAGGCATAGTGCTCACGATTTCCCTATCGTACGCTAGGGCTCTGTCCTTAGCGTCCCAGGGCTACCCGATGGAGCTCATAGCAGCTAGGATGATCCAAGAGATAAGCGGCTTCCTAGCCCTATCTATAGCCATCATGTTCATCGGCAGCTCTATAGAGAGCGCAGCTAGGAGAATGGTCGATTTCTGCGAGAAGCTCATGATGACAGGTCTCGTGATCTCATTCTGGATCTCCTTCTACTCCATAGGGCAGTATCTGGAAGGGAGCATAGGATTGGTCCGTTTGATGATCACTCAGCTAGGAGCCCTGATTGTTGCTATCTCCTCCTTCGTCATCACCCTCAAGCTCGCTGAGGTCCTGAGGAGAAGGGACTGGAAGTAGTATGTACTGATCGCATGCTTTCTTGAGGGCTGTGCTGAAGCCAGGTTCTGCTCCTATCACCATGACCTCCTTCCCACTCTCCTTAGCCTTGTGCACGAGGGGCATGTAGGCTGCGCTCCTAGCTGCTATGACGAGCATATCTACTTTCTCGTTATATATAGATTCCATGCAGGCGATGGAGAAGTCGACCTCCACCCTCCCAGTGGAGATGATAGGCTTGAAACCTGCGTTCGTGACGGCTTCTACCAGTTTCTCAGGGGCCTTCCTGTCCAGTACCACGGTCGCTACCCTGAGTCTACCCTCTCTCTCAGCTAACTTCCTTATTTCCTCTAAATCTATTCCTAATTCCCTCCTGAGCATATTTGGTCCATCTACTATCACAGCTAATTGTTTAATTTTCTTCCTCTTTACTCCCTTTAGTACCTTCATTCTCCCGATAGGCATGAGAGCGCCTTACTTAAATAAGCCTACGCCCAATTGAAGGGGGGCTCGTATGTTCTGCCCTAAATGCGGAACTCTACTGAGACCTAAGAAAGCTGGAAAAAAGCTCGCTTACTACTGCCCGAGTTGCGGGTACGAGAGCGAGAACTCTCCTAAGGGTAACTCGCAAGTAGTGACTAAAGTGGCTTCAGACGAGGGTGACCTCATCATAGAGAGCGAGGAGCGGATAGCTGCGCCGATAGTCGAGGCTAGATGCCCTAAGTGCGGAAATGAGCAAGCTTACGTTGAGATAGTGCAGACTAGGGCTGCTGATGAACCTCCAACTAGGATATATACGTGTACTAAGTGCAAGCACTCCTGGAGAGAGTACAGCTAAATTATAGTATTTATATCCTCCGTATATAAGCTTATTATGAACTAATCGATGAAGAGAGAATTATTTAACTCAAGTTCTCACATCTGAAATTAGACAACTGGTAAGGCTCTCACTCCTTGCGTATGCTCTAGTAGTGTAAGGCATCGAGATCTATGAGTGTGCTGAACTCGATGAATTGATGCACCTCAACCCTACCCTGATGGAATCCTCTAGGAAGTTAGGGTATGAGTCCCTCACGCAGTCCTCATCCTCTATCACGCAGCTCCTGTCAGCAGCTGCGGCCAGAGCCACCAAGGCCATGAATATCCTGTGATCCCCGTGCGGGTCCAACCTGACCCCTCCACGAAGCCTACCACCCCTCACCAGGAGCCCGTCCTCCAGTTCCTGAACCCACACCCCCATCTTAGATAGCTCGAGAGCCATATTCCTAACCCTATCGCTCTCCTTGACCCTAGCGTGGGCTACTCCTCTTACCTCCGAAGTGCTATCGACGGAAGCCGCGAGGACGCAGGCTACCGGAAGGAGGTCCGGAGCGTCCTTCAGATTGACCTTCACGTTCCTCCTCGGTCTCCCCTCGACTAAGACGTAGTCATCTCCTTCTCTCACATAGACCCCGAACTCCCTGAGCAATTCTAATATGAGGGAATCAGCTTGAGGAAACGATTTACTAAGCCCTTCCACTCTGATCCTCCCACCTGTGATCGAGGCCATCACCATTAAAGGAGCTACAAGCCCAAAATCCCCAGGAACTATGAATTCAAGTTTTCTAGGCCTAACGGGGTCTACTCTCATCTCCTCTCCGAGCTCAACTTTAGCTCCACTCCTCGTAAGCACCTCCTTAGTCATCTCAACGTAAGGCTTAGATACGAGCTCGCCTAAGGGCTTGAGCCTAATGCCCTCATGAAACCTAGTCGAAGCTATCATGAGACCTGAGAAGAACTGGGAGCTTATGCTACCATCTAACTCAACGTAGCCCCCTCTCAGACCTCCTCCTCTCACCACCAAAGGGGGGAGACCGTTCATCCTAGTGCTGATAGCATGACCCCCTAATCTGCTTATCGCCTCTATGATAGGGCCCATAGGTCTCCTCCTAAGGCTCTCATTACCCGTTAAAACTGTATATCCATCTTTAGTGAGTGTTGATATAGCCGCGAAGAACCTGATAGTCGTCCCAGAACCCCTGCAATCTATCACATCATCAGGAGCCTCCGGTCTCTCAGGAGGGTCCACGCTCGCTCTTAACACGCTTGAGCTCTCCTCAAGCTCGAGCTCAGCGCCCATCATCGAGATAGCGTTGAGCGTAGCTAGGACATCCCTAGCTGAAGATACCCTCTCTATCTCAGACCGCTGCTCGCAGAGCAGGGAGATAGCTAAGGCTCTGTGAGAGTAGCTCTTGGACGGCGGAGCGTGTAAGCTCCCCTCTATAACGGAAGGGAGTACTTCTATCATCTTGGGAACGAGGATCCTGGTTTTAAAATAGAGCTGTTCACCTGTAACTGCATTACTATAAGTTGGACCGCCGATGTAAAAAGCTTAGTTATTGACTCAGAACGCATAAAGGGGCTCTCGCTCTCTAAGAAGAGGAGTAGCATACCTGAGCTTCAATGTTCTGTTAAGAAGTCATCTATGCTTACTAAACCCTTCGGGATTGTTGCTCTTACACCCAGCAACGGATCTACTACTTGATTTATCCTCAAGCTGACCAAAAGACTCCCTAGCATGTAAGCCTCCTCGAAAGTGATTTTCCTAGCTCTCATCAAAGCTTTAACAGCTTCCTCCGCGGCCTCCCTCATGGCTTCGTCGAGGGACTTACCGGCTGATACCACCTGGAAGCTCTCCTCCGTCTCCAATATAGGCCAGTTAGCCCTCTTACCCTTTATGAGGCTTATCCTCACTAAGACTTCTCCAGGCGATTCTATAGCTGATACGCAGAGTTCACCATCTGTCTGAACAGCGTGGAGGTCTCCTAAAGCTAGCAGCGCCCCCTTAGAGAAAACCGGAAGGTAAAGCCTAGTCCCTATACCGAGCTCGCTCACGTCCATGTTACCCCCGTGTCTTCCGGGATAACCCGTTGGAACTTCTCCTTCCTCAGGAGCAACGCCTATCGTACCTATCATAGGCCTCACAGCGATCCTGAGATCATCGAAGTAGACGAAGCTGCGGTCTATCTTCACGACCTTCGCTTTAGGTGAGAAGTTGAGATGAGATAGGCCTCCGTATCCGGGTATCACAGCTATGGCACCTCTTTCTTGGAGCTTTATATCGAGCACATCAACCACGAGAGTGTCTCCCAGCTCAGCTCCCTCTACGTAAACGGGGCCCGTAGCTCCATCAACCCTAGACCAGTCGAGTTTATCCGGAGGGGTCTCCTCTCCTTTCACTTGACCACCAAATGCGTCCTCCGTCTCAAATAGCACGTACTCACCAGGATTGACTGTTTCAACTGGCTTATGCTTTGAGCTGAACGTGTAGATCACACTCTCCTTACTTACCCTCTTCATGAAATCACCCAGCTGAAATACCTGAAGGAAAAAATAAAAGGTTGTTGGGATTCGATGTTTCAGACCGGTGGGAGCTGCGTATAGACCTTAGATACCTCGATTCCCTTCTTCTTCATCCTATATATACCGATCAAGTATATCAGGATACCTACTAATATCACAGTGAGCAT
>JAVQRZ010000229.1:0-5615 GCA_033582115.1 Candidatus Korarchaeum sp.
AGAGCTCTCTCCACTGTTATTATGACGTTGAAACCATCTACCCCAACGTCAGAACCTCTCACCATCTGTGGGGGCATCACCTTCAAGGCGTTCCTCAAGGACTCCTCAGGAGGTCTGACCAGCTTGGATAAAGCTACTCTCTCTTCCTTCCTCAACGAGAAGGACCTAGCTAAGGAGTCTATAGGATCGGGAACGCCGATTAAGTAGAGGAGGAGAGCGGAGTAAGATAGCTTCTCAACTAACTCCCTTCTAATCGTTTCCTCAGCACCTCCAAGAACTCATCAAGCTTCTCCTTAGGCACTGATCCCTTTCCAAGCTTCCAGTTACCCCCTCCACCTCCTCCTAGCTGCTTAGCTACTTCCCTAACCATACTGCCCACTTCTACCTCCCCTTCCTCGTAGCCAGTAGCCAGTAGGCCTAGCTCAGCTCTATCACCGGATACCCTAACTAGCAGGAAGACCCTCCTCTCCCCAGCTGCTAGCTTGTCAGCTAGCTTTATCCCTTCGTCTATGCTCACTTCCTCCAACTTGACCACGGACAGTGAGTGCGCTCCAACTCTCTCGTAGTCCCTCATAGCCTTGCCTATCAGCTCCTCCTCCCTCTCCCTCATCAATCTCCTCCTCTCCCTCCTGAGCTCTCTAAGTTCCTCTAAGATGCTCTTAACAGCGCTATCCACTTCCTCCTCACTCACGCCAGTCTCTTGAGCTATTGCCTTGAGTTTCTGGTGCATCTCAACTACCTTGCTCACTGCAGGAAGCCCAGCGGAGAACTCGAGCCTTATGACACCATCCTGTATCTTCCTAGCTCTCCACACTTTTATCGTACCGACCTCCCCTGTCCTGAGGACATGAGTACCCCCGCAGGCTTGAGCGTTGAAACCCTCTATCTCAACTACTCTCAGCACTGGATCGGGCACTACTCCACCTTGGTAGAGAGTGAAACCGTGCCTCCTCTCAGCATCTGTCCTCACGAGCCAAGCCGTCCTGACGGGTAGGTTCCTCATGACTATCTCGTTAGCTAGGAGCTCTATCCTCCTAAGCTCGTCCGAGCTCACCTGCTTGTAGTGAGTTATATCAAGCCTGCTCTCTTCATCCCCCTTCTGAGCCCCCCACTGCCAGACGTGAGACCCTAGCACCCTTCTAGCTGACTCCAGGAGGATGTGCGTAGCTGTGTGGTGCCTCATCCTGCTGAGCCTCCTGCTCGCATCCACCTTGCCCCTCAAGTAAACGCCTTGAGGTGGTAGCTCTCCCTCGATCAAGTGGAGGATCCTACCCGCGTGCTTCTCCGCTCCCTTCACCTTAGCTGAACCTCCATCCCACTCTATGGTGCCTAAATCAGGAGGCTGCCCTCCTCCCTCCGGGTAGAAGGCAGTAGCGTCAAGTAGGAGCTTCCCATCGAAGTAACCTAGCACTTTAGCCTCGAACTCCAGCATGTAGGGATCTTGATAGTAGAGCAACCTCGTGGGCGGGAATGCCATCAGTTCCTCCAAGCGGAGGAAGACCTTAGGTGGCTCGGGTTTCTTGGACTCATGCCTAGCTGCTATCATCTCGAAGAAGTTATCAGGTACCTCTACCTCACTGCCTAGACTCTCAGCTACCCTCTGCACCATATCCGGAGGCAAGCCGTGAGAGTCGTAAAGCACTATGAGGTCCTCAACGCTTATGCCACCTCTCTCCCTCAGGAGGTCAGATACCACCCTCCTCCCCCTCTCTACAGCCTCCATGTACCTCTCCTCCTCTATGCTGACTATCTCAGCTATCCTACCGATAGCCTCCTCGAGCTCAGGGAACCCCTTCCTTGACCAGTGTTCAGCTTGCTTGACTACGAGCTCAGACAAGGGGATATCCGAGCCTAGTTCCCTCAGGACCCTCAAGCTCCTCCTTATCAGTAGCCTCCCTAGGTAACCCTCGTTGACGTTAGAGGGGACTAAGCCATCTGCTATCATGAATGCTAACGCTTTGGTGTGGTCTAAAAGCGAGAAGACCCTCTCCAGAGGAGCTATCTTCTCCTCAAGAACTTCAGGATTGATCCCTATGAGCTTAGAGGCCTCGAGCCTGAGTGAGGACACCTTCCTCCCCTTCTCCAGCTCCCTGAGCAGGGAGGAAACCTTTGAGTAAGCTATCAAGAGCGACCCTTCAGGTTCCTCCAAGCCTAGTTCCCTCATGAACTCCTTTAGGAGATTCCCGTAAACAGCGTGAAATCCTGTAGCATCCCCTCTGATGAGCCAAGTTATCCTCTCCAACCCGTAGCCTGTATCCACTACCTTAGTGTCCATAGGGACGTACCTACCGTCCTCGACCTTGTACTGCATGAAGACGAGCGTCGCTATCTCAAGGCCCCTAGCTATAGGCTCCAGGTCAGGACCCGCGTTACCTCCTCCCTCCCATATCCCCTCCTTGTACGTTATCTCCTCCTCAGGGATTCCCAGAAGGGAGGTAGCGTACTCATGGAAGAGTTCGACAGTCCTATCTATCCAGTAGACGGACCTCTCCTTCGTGTTGAAAGCGTGATGCGCCATCATCTCGAATATGGAGAGGTGCCTCCCCATCGTAGGGCCGACCTTATCTATGTCCTTCAGCCTTATGCAGGGTTGAGATATAGCTAGCGGGTTAGCTGGAGGCGGTACTATGCCTGCCGTTATGAAGGGCTGGAAGTCCACTATGGAGGCGCTGGTGAGGAAGAGGTCGTCCCTCCACCTAGCTATCACAGGGTACCTGTTGATCCTAGCGTGCCCCCTTCTCTCGAAGAAGTTTAGGAAGTCCTCCCTGACCTCCTCGAGGTTCTTCTCAGAGGTACTATTGCCTATGAACGTGTAGGGCTCGCAAGGAGCTTCCCCACAGATCTCCCTATTCGGGTCCAGCGTCCAGAAGTACTCCCCGCACTTAGGGCACCTCTTCCTGACGTATCCCTTGGACCTCAGGAACCCTGCATCTATCGGCTCTCCTTTCATGTTTTGCTACACCTATCGCTTCATTCAACTCATAATATATAACGTAAGCGATCCTTTGGTACCCCGCTAGCGCGTGAGCTCTTTGGAGCAACTAGCCCTCAATAGGTGTGTCCTTCAAGCCTACCGGATCTCCAGATGACGCTCAGAAGACCCTCAACTGCTTTGACTAAACGCGTTGGAAGACTGCTCCCTCAGCGAGAGCTTTCAAGGAGCTCATTCCACGGTTTGCAGCTGTGAGAGGTCCTAGTATCTGATACCTGGTTTTTAGCAGCGTGAGATCGCTCAGGCGAGAGGGCTTCTTTAGTATAGCTAATCGGATGTCTTATTAAGATTTAAAAAACTTAACCGAAGAGCGCTCCTAAACCGGCTAGAGCTGCTTCCTCCTCTTCCTTCTCCTCCTTCTTCTCCTCCTTCCTCTCCTCCTTCTGTTCCACTGGCGTTGGAGTTGGAGTTGCTACAGCTACGGGCATCACGCTAGCTTGACTCACGAGCTCATCTATGTTTACTTTGGAGAGAGCGTTGACTAGCTGCTTTACCCTAGCGGGATCCGGTTCAGTTCCAGCTGCCCTCAGTACCTGCTCTAAGTCGCTCGGCTCGACCTTCCTCTTGACCTCATGAAGCATGAGAGCAGCATATATGTACTCCATTCCCATACTGATGCACCTCACTCATTTCAGCATCACACTATTTTAATTTTGCTATCCCTCGAAAGCGCCTAGCTTCCTCCTGCCCAACCTCCTTACCTTGAGGCTGAACCCTCTAGTGACTCCTATCACGAACATAGCTACTAAGATCACTGAGAACGTGAATATCGATAGGTAGAAGACCCTAGTCTCAAACGGAGTGACTACCACTGTGCTGTAGTAGTAAGAAGCTGTTGGGACGTTCAGAGTGGATGAACCATCCGGGGTGAGGTAGGAGATACTGTTGACCTTTATCCACTGCTTCCCCGTGGTTTGAGTCTTCAAAGTGAGTACCATCTTCAGGAAGCCTTGGGGTTTTATCGTATCACAGCTCAACTTGAGCTTAACTGACTTCTCCCCAGGTTCCCAAGCGGGTTGCTCGCAAACGACACCTTCCCCCTTGTTTACCGTAGGCGGGTTCACCATGTAAAGGCCGGGGCTGAACTCAAGCTCTACGTTGAGCTTCTTAGCGTCCCCGTTCCCCTTGTTGATCGCGTATATTGAGAACTCTACCAGTGAGTTCACTACGGTGACGTTAGGAGGGATGTCCTCAATCTTGACTGAGAGCTCCGGCTTCACTATAGTGACGACTACAGGGGACTTCATTATGGAGAGGATCGTCTTCTGACCTTCCGTAGGATCTAGGTAGGTGACCTTAGCTGATCCGAAGGTAGCTATACCTTCCCTAACAGCTCTTATCTTATAGGATAGAGCTAGGACGCTACCGGGCGTTAGAGTGCTCGCTGATAGCTTCGTATCTCCTGAAACTAGCTTGAATATATCCCTCGGGAAGTCGTCCTCTACCACCACCTTGGTAGCCGCAGCAGTACCGTTGTTGCTCACTATCACGCTCACCTCTATCGTTCCGTTAACGGGTATCGTAGATGAGGATATCGTCTTCGTCACATAAAGCTTGGATAAACCAGGCTGCTTGACGCTTATAGCGAAGGAGCGGGATGCTTGATAGTACTTGTCCCTTACGTCGAAGTAGCCCACTGTTATATTGACCCTGTATATAGTGCCCCCCGAACCCTTGGGTATCACCATCCTGAACTCCACTTTCTCCGTCTTAGCTTTAGGCGGCATCTCCTTCATCACTACTATCGGGAAAGTCCTCCCAGCTACGCTCGAAGGCGCGGTTATCTCCGTCGGGAGATCGGGGTTCACGTTGACCCTTATCGTCGTGTTGTAAGCTGAGTCAGCTCCTACGTTCTGGAGGTAGAAGCTGAAGGAGATAGGAGTGCCTTCATCTACTTCCATATCTCCCGTAGGTCTCTCAGCTACTATCTGAACTACCGGATTTCCAGTACGGCCCTTGTACTTAAGACCGAATATCAGATTAACGCTATCACTGATCGTCTCATAAGCTTTAGGATCGTACCTGTATATCCTCACCTTCCTGGTCTCGTTGAAGCCCTCGTACCTGTATGAAGTCCCGTAGATCACGCTGAATCTCACCGTGTAGTTACCGTACTTGTACTCCCCTGGTCCCGCTTTGAAAACTAAGCTCATGTCGTAAGATTCGCTCGCTTTGAGACCGCCGAAGGATAGGTTGGCAGCGCCTGAGCTCAGGGACGATGGTGTGGGGATCGCTTGAGTCAGGTTTATCGAACCCTCCCCCTCGTTCCTCCACCAGTTGACGAATACTCTGACCCAGCTGACCTGAGCCGGCCCCTCGTTCCTCACCTTTACGGGTATAGTCACCTCCGAGCTCGCAGTATCGAACTCCTTGACCTTGGGGAAGCCTAAGTTGAGGGTTAAGTTAGCATCCGGTGAGTAAATAGAGTCCAAGATATCTAAGGCTATCGTCTTATTCTCCCTGCTGCTCTCATCACCCTTCACTACTATCCTGTAGAGCAACTTACCTCCCTTATCGAAAGGGCAGTTCTCCCTCACGGTTATCTCAGCTCTCGTTGAGACAGATCCTCCTGCTTCCATGAAGGCCCAAACCCCTCCTCCAGTCAAGCAGGGGTTGTCCATAC
>JAVQRZ010000230.1:0-10834 GCA_033582115.1 Candidatus Korarchaeum sp.
TACAGCATCGGACACAGGGCTAACTCCAAGCTATCGATCTTCGAATACCTCTCAGGGCGTCCGTGAACCAAACCAGAGACGCGAGCACTGATATCATCTCAGGTACGGAAGCACCGCATTCACAGATTCCAGAGAGCTGTAAGGCCCAAGAGATTCCTATTATCATGGTTATCGCCACCGGATAACTTTTTCTCGATTCATAGCTGTAGGCTAGAGCTGCGAAGGCGAGAGCGATGAAGAACACTAGAGATACGAGGAAGTGAAGGGGTCCGTAGATCTCGTCGAAAGTCCCTATCAAGATCAGGAAGTAGGAAGCTAAAACCATAAGCTTAGACGTGAGAGGGTATCTCCTGTGCATATAGAGAACCGAGAACATCAGGAAGAGCAGGCCTCCGGTCACCAGACCTAAGTTGAATATCGGGGCTACCTCGCTCTTGACCGCGTGACCCAAGTCGCTCAAAGCGTTCCTCTCCCACCTGAACCAGGGGGAGAGGTATATCGCTACGAATATCGATGCTAGAGGCACGCATATAGCTGATACTGCGAGTACTATTAGCTTTGACCCTAATCTCATAAAACTAAGTGGTTTTCTGAAAATTAAAATCTTATCGCATGTCCGGTGGGAGCAGCTCCTCTCTGAACGCTTTCAGGAACTCCTCAAGACTCATGCTACCTAGATTGCCCCTACTCTTCATTCTAATGGAGATAGTCCCTGAGTTAGCTTCCCTATCCCCTATGATAACTAGTATGGGTATCTTTTCGAGCTCGCTCTCCCTCACTCTGTAGCTGAGCGTTGAATCAGCCATCCTGAGGTCGGCTCTCACTCCCTCCTTCCTCAGTGAGTTGAGCACCTCCTCAGCCTTATCCTCGTGAGCTTGGGAGACAGGCAGTACCCTGACTTGGGTGGGAGCTACCCAAAGGGGCAGGTTCCCAACGTAGTGCTCAATAAGTATGCCCATGAACCTCTCTATAGATCCTAACAACGCTCTATGTACCATCACTACGTACTCCTCAGTACCATCAGCCCTAACGTACCTCAGGTCGAACCTCTTGGGCAGGTTGAAGTCTAACTGTATCGTACTGAGCTGCCACTCCCTCCCTATTGAGTCCACTAGCTTCATATCTATCTTAGGCCCGTAGAAAGCTGCCTCACCTTCCATCACATCGTAGGAGTAACTCTTCTTACCTAGAGCCCTCTCCAGAGCTGACTGAGCTATAATCCAGTCCTCGTCCGACCCCATGTAGTCAGACCTTCTCCTCGGGTCCCAAGTTGATACCTCTACCTTCAGCTCCTCGAAGCCAAAAGCTCTCATAAGGTACTCATTAAGTTCTATTATACCTATTATCTCCTCCTCAAGCTTATCGGGAGGGGTGAATATGTGGGCATCATCCTGAGTGAATCCCCTAGCTCTCAGCAGTCCGTGAAGTACGCCTGACCTCTCGAACCTATAGACAGTCCCAAGCTCGAATAACCTGAGTGGGAGCTCTCTATAGCTCCTCCTCTTGGACTTGTAGACTAGTATGTGGAAGGGGCAGTTCATCGGCTTGACGGCATGCTCAATACCTTCCTTCTCGAAGACGTACATATAATCCCTGTAGTAATCCAAATGACCTGAGATACGCCAGAGATTGCTGTAAGCTATGTGCGGCGAGTAGACGATCTCATAACCCTTCTTCAAATGTACTCTGACTAGGAAGTCCTCTATTATACGCCTAGCTCTAGCTCCTTTCGGGTGCCATATTACTAATCCTGGCCCTATCACCTCAGATGGCATGGAGAAGAGGTCTAGTTGAGGGCCTATCACCCTATGATCCCTCTTCCTGATCTCCTCTCTCCTTATCAGAAACTCTTCCAGCATCTCCTTGTGTGGGAAAGATATCCCATAGACTCTTTGCATCACAGGGTTTTTCTCGTCTCCCCTCCAGTAGGAGGAGGATACTTGGAGCACCTTAAGGTGCTTCACGTAACCAGTAGAGGGGAGGTGAGGCCCTCTGCATAGATCGAAGAACTCCCCTTGCCTGTATATGGACACGATCGGCTCCTCTATTTCCTCCAGGAGCTCCACCTTATAGGGCTCCCCAGCCCTCTTGAAGAGGGATATCGCTTCCTCCCTCACTACCTCCTCTCTCACTATAGGTATGTCCTCCTTAACTATCCTCCCCATCTCCTCCTCTATCAGCTCTAAGTCTTCCTGCGAAAAAGTCCTTCCTCCTAGGTCGAACTCGTAGTAGAAGCCCTCATCTATAGCTGGTCCTACACCAAGCTTAGCCTCCCTGAAGAGCCTCTTTACTGCTTGTGCTAATATGTGTGATGTTGTATGCCAGTAAGCTTCCTTGCCTTCCTTATAATCGAAGTTAAGTACTCTTATCTCCTCCAGCTCCTCCCTTACCACTGATGAGAGATCTAATAACTTCCCAGAGGCTTTAGCCACCAGCCCAACGCCTCTAGGTACTATATCAACGATTCTCCTTCCTTCTTCAGCGTTCAAAACGGTCCCATCAGGTAGTATCACTCTAACCAAGAGGAGCACCCCCGAAACGCTTAAGTATTCGCAGCTCTCGTATGGTTAACTCAAGTAGCCCCTCAAGTTTCTTGATCCCTCCTCAACATCAACACCTAAGTAGAGGTTCACCAAGAGTATAAAAGTGTTAAAATTTATGTGTTGGGCTGAAGGGTCGAGCCTCTAGGCGAATCGCACCCTCCACCGGAGTCGAACTGATGCTTAACGCGGCGCGCTTAGGTCCCTCATCGCCAAAGCTTTTGACTATTGAATCCCTCTCCTCCCGAATGGACTCGACGCTGAGGTTCTTATTGAGAATCCTTAAGTTTAATAAGGAAGCTCCGCTGGACCGTGAAGGTCTTTATGACATCGGTCGTACCCGACGTCGTGAGATTCGCTACTGATAACACGAAAGAGGTTGGGGACGTCCTGGGAATAGGAACTGATAAGAGGATCAGGTGGGCCCAAGGAGTGGTCGAGAGAGGCTCTACCGATGGTACGATCTTCTACGCAGGCGAGATGTACCCTGTTATGGGCTACTCGGAGGGGGCTTTCAAGATGCTCAGAAGGGTCGAGGGGTTGGTGGATATAAACGACTTGGCTAAGGCGGGACCCATCATGAGGAAGCTAGGTATATACACCGTGGGCGTCAATACCCTCTGGGGGGGTATAAACAGGAAGTATGAGAAGGCCCTTCAAGACGCTGTTAAAGTCCTCAAAGGCCTAGGAGTGGCAGTAGGATACCTATTTGAGGAGGAACCACCTTCAGGGGTCGCTCTACACACTTACGGCCTCCTCAGGGAGTTCAAGGAGCACGCTAACTGGGTCTATAAGAGGTTCAGGGAACTTGGCGTGAGGAGGATCGTGACGCTAGACCCCATCGTCGCTACGGCCTTCAGGCTCTACTACCCCGAGTTCGTAGAGGGCTGGGATATAGAGGTATACCACTTCGTTGAGGTCGTAGCCAGCAGGTTGGCTGAGCTCGGTTTGAGGTTCGACTTAGGTAGGAGGTTGAGGGTGACCTATCACGACCCCTGCTACCTAGCCAGGACCCTAGGCGTCGTGGATGAGGTGAGGTTCATACTCTCCAGAATAGAAGGCGTGGAGCTCGTTGAACCGACTAGGAGAGGGGTCCTCACGGGATGCAGTGGTGACGGTGGGCTCGAGCTCACTCAACCTCAAGTGGCCAGGAAGGTCGCTCTGGATAGAGTGGAGGAGCTCGCTAAGACTGGTGCTGAGCTCGTCCTGACCTCATGCCCAGCCTGCGTGTTGATGTTGAGGACCGGATTTGAGATGATAGGTAGCAACGTTGATGTCTGGGACCTGGCTTCTCTACTAGCCGAGGCTATGCGCAACAAGGTCGTCGAGGAAGGAGAAAGGGTCTCTCGAAATTTCAGGAGGTACAAGGTGTTCCCTAAGAGCCCCCGATTCAAGGGTTTAAGCCTTAAGGAGCTAGCTGAAGTCCTCGAGAGTGAGACGGATAGATGTAAGAAGTGCGGTTTTTGCAACGTCGAGTGCCCCACGGCTAAGGCCATGAACAAGCTGGAGAGCAGGTCCTCTAGGGGTAGGATGACTCTGATAAACTCCCTGGTTAAGAGGGATCCGGTGAGACCCAAGGAGGTCTTGGATAGGCTTTACACATGTGTCCTCTGTGGTAGGTGCTCTCAGGAGTGCCCAGCCGGCCTGCACGCTCAGGAACTGATAGTTTACGGGAGGGCTTACGCCATTTACTCCGGAACCGTATCGGAGGGTGAGGACAAGCCAGATCTCGACGTCAGGAGGTGATTTCATGAGTGGAAACCTCAAGGAGTTCCTTTCTGAGTTGAGCAGGAGAGTGGGTAAGGGAAAAGTACTTACTGATCCTGAGGATCTCTACTCCTACAGCTTAGATGCTAGTACGGAATTCAAGCAGCCTCCTGCAGTCGTAGTGAGGGCTAGCGGCGAGGAGGACGTAAGGGCTGTACTAGAGTTAGCTGACAGGTACAGGGTCCCCGTAGTTCCCAGGGGCAGCGGTACCTCTCTCACGGGCGGCTCGGTTCCGACAGCTCCCAATACCATCCTGCTCGACCTCACGCCTATGAACAAGATAGAAGTGAACATAGATGACGGCTACGTCATGGCTGAAGCTGGAGCCACCGTGCTCGAGATCGATAAGGCCTGCAGACAGTACGGTTTCTTCTTCCCACCGGATCCTGCTAGCTCTAGGATAGCTACCATAGGCGGATCTATAGCTGAGAACGCAGGCGGTTTGAGAGGGGCTAAGTTTGGTGTTATGAAGAACTGGATCCTGGCTATGGAGGTCGTATTACCTGGAGGGAAGAGGCTGAGGATAGGGGAGCCTGTCTACAAGTGGAGGTGGGGCCCCGACCTCATGTCCCTCTTCGTAGGCTCTGAAGGGACTTTAGGGGTGATAACCAAAGCTTGGCTCAAGGTCTACCCGCTGCCCGAGAAAGTGGTTAGAGTGCTGGGGGTCTTCGACAGGATAGAGGATGCTGGTAAAGCTATCGCTCAGGTGAGGAGAAGAGGTTACGTCCCGATGATACTCGAACTTCTCGATAGGGAGACGATAGAGATAGTGAATGAATCTCTGGGCTACGGCATAGAGGTAGCTGAAGCCATGGTGATGGCTGATGTGGATGGTCCCAGGGAGAGCGTCTGGAGGATCGCTAGGGAAGTTGAGAGTGTGATGAAGGAGAGCGGCGGAAGGACGAGCGCTAGCGACGATCCTGTTGAGATGGAGAGGTTGTACATGGCTAGACAGGGCGCTTACGCAGCTGTGACAAGAGCTTACCCCGGAGTGCTGCTCGAGGACATCACAGTACCCCTATCCAAGCTCATGATAGCTTTGAGGGAGCTGGACAGGATGAGGAAGGAGTACGGATTGAGGGTGCCTGTCTTTGGTCACGCTGGCGATGGCAACCTCCACCCGATCATATGCTTCGACCCTAGGGATAGCGAGCAGCTTAGGAAAGCTAGGGAGCTATTCTTGAAGACAGGAGAACTCGCTATAAAGCTAGGAGGAGCAATAAGCGGGGAGCACGGGATAGGATTAGCTAAAAAGGAACTCTTCTTGGAGGAGATAAAAGCTGTCAGGGGGGAGGGCTACATCGAGATGGTGAGGATGATAAAAAATATGGTAGATCCGAACGGCATAATGAACCCAGGTAAGATCGTGTTTTAAGAATCTCAACTCTTCAATATTTTTTCCTTCAGGGGAAGGATCTCCTCCTTAGGAGCTTTCTCGAACAACTCCAAGTATTTCCTGAGGGCTCTAGGTATGACCACGCTACCGTCCTCCCTTTGGTGATTCTCTACTATAACGCTTATAGTCCTAGTCGTAGCTAGAGCTGTACTGTTGAGCGTGTGGACGAACTCCCTCCTCCCCTTCCTATCCAACTTTACCCTCAGCCTGTAGCTCTGCCAATCTACGCAGTTGCTACAGCTAACGAGTTCTCTATACCTTCCTTGTGCTGGAAACCAGCCCTCTAAGTCGTACTTCTTAGCCGCACTAGCCCCTAAATCACCTGAGGCCACGCTCACCACTCTGTAAGGTATCTCTAACTCCCTGTATATCTCCTCAGCGTTCTCTATGAGTCTCTCGTGCCAGTAGGAACTCTCCTCAGGCTTGGAGAAAACTATCTGCTCTACCTTAGTGAACTGATGGACCCTGAATATCCCCTTAGTGTCCTTCCCGTGAGTTCCAGCTTCCTTCCTGAAGCACGGGCTTAAGCCCACATAGAGCTTGGGCAACTCCTCCTCCAAGAAGGTATCGCCAGCGTGCATCGCTACTAAGGGATGCTCCGAGGTAGCTATTAGGTAGAGGTCTTCCCCCTCCACTTTGTATATGCTACCCTCGAACGTAGGCATATCTACAACGCCTAAGTAGAGATCCCTCCTCATCATGTAAGGAGGTATCACCGGTAGGAACCCCTTACTAGTTATCTTATCAAGAGCGAAGAGCACGAGGGCTTGCTCCAGCCAGAAGATATCCTTAAGGAGGTAGAAGAACCTACTTCCAGCTATTTGACCTGCTTTCAATGTATCGACTTGTTTGAGGACCAGCTCCAATTCATCCGCGTGACCTACGGGCTCCCAATCTATCAGCTCGTAGTCAACATCGAAGCCACTAGTCTCCTCCTTGAAGGAGTCTAGCTTGCTCCTAGGTACCTTAGGCTTTCCCCAAAACCTCAGCGGCTTGTTGTAGCTATCATCAGGTCCTATTGGTACTCTTTCATCTATTATAGCTGGCATTGAGAGTAAGACTAGCTCCCTCTCGCTGGATAGATCTTCCACTACCTTCTCGAGTTGCTCTATCCTCTCACCCAACTCCTTAGCTGTTCTTATCAGGACCTCCCTCTCCTCGGGGCCAGCCCTCGGTATAACTCTGTTCACCTCGTTTCTCCTTTCCCTGAGGGAGTTGAGTTCTGTTACTGCTTCTCTCCACTTTTTGTCAAGTTCGAGTGCCCTTTCAAGGATATCTAGCGGGAGAAACCTCTTCCTGAGGTTATCCCTCAGTATCTCCGAGTCCTTCCTCAAGGCCTCTAGTATCGACCAGCTCAGATTTCACACCCGAGCTTAGCAGAACCCGAGGTTTTTAAGGTTGCAGCTTAGAGACGCTTAGTATGAAGAGGCCCCTGAATAGCTAGGAGGGAAGGTGCTAGGGAGGAGAGCTTCGAAACCCTTGGATCGTCAGATATGCCTAGTATTATGAGGTCCCCCTCACTAGACTTGAGAGTGTTCTCAAGCAGCTCGTCATCCTTAGGGGCGTAGCTGGATAGGGGCTCCCCAGTCTCCGGGAAAGTCAGGACTCCTCCTACCTTCCTCAGTACCACAGCCCCCCTTCCGCCTGACCTAACAGCCTCATCCCTGAGCTCCAGTACTTCGGAGTAGTTGACGCACTTGACTAGAGTAGCGTAAACGACTCCCCTTACGATCTCGCTCAATTCGACTTCGATAGGGCCTACTAAGCACTCCCTGAGTTTCCTCACTCTAGCCTTCCCTAACTCCGTCAGGAAGCAACCTTCCTTATTGCAGTTCACCCAGCCTATGTCCCTTAACTTGCTTATGAGGCTCCTGACGCTCCCCTCACCGAGCTCCATCAATGAGGATATTTTCTTCCTCCCTAGAGAACCCTCCTCTAGGGTGAGTAGCAGTAAGACAGCGTGCAGTAAGTTGTAAGTAGGCAGGGGTCCAGGTAACCTCTCAACAGCTGCCCTAAGCTCGCTTATGACCATCAATCTATCCTAACTTAGAGCGCAAACCTTATAAGCTTTATGGATGGATAATCCATCCTTAGGACGGTATGGAGTACGGGTGAGAAGATGAGTGAGAAGACCCTCAAGGTGCTAGTTATTCTACTCCTGATCTGGGCTTTAGTAGCGACTTCCCTCTATCTCCAGCAGGCCCTCAAGCCTCAAGCAAGCGAGGAGCTCTTGAGGGTTAACATAGGGATTAAGTACAAAAACGGAACCGTTGAGTGGCACAACTCCACCGCAGTGAGTAGCGGCAGTACCCTCCTAGATGCTACCAGAAAGGTTGCAGTAGTTAATCACACAGAGTATCCGGGTATGGGTTCTTTCGTGAACTCAATAAACGGCGTGAAGAATGAGCACCCTTACTACTGGATGTGGTGGTACTGGGATAAGAGCATGGGCTGGATCCTAGGACCCATAGCTGCTGATAAGTACTTGCTCTCTGATGGTGAGGTGGTGATCTGGTTCTACGAGGACACTAGCCAATACCCCCCTCAGAAACCTTAGAGGGTAGCTATGTAAGTTAAGAGACCTAGGAAAGCTGTAGCTATGCCTAGAAGTAGGTGAAGTAACCTTAAGTACCTTATCTTTTTGACAAAAGGAGGAGTCTTGTAGATTATGAGCAAGCTTATTCCTGTTACGAGAGTCATCGTTCCGTACCAGAGGGAGATGTAGCCTAAGGTGTGGTGATCTAATATTACCAGGATGCTCATTTTCTCCCCACCGGGAATAGGTATACAGGGTCCTCGCTGCAGCCCACTACCGACTTGAGCTGATCGTCGTAGAAAGCCCCCACGGCTACCGTGCCCAACCCCAAGGCCGTGGCCTGTAGATATATGTTCTGACCCACGTGACCTGCTTCCATGTAGACATACCTCTCTCCTCTCGCGCCGTAGCGAGAGGTCGTTCTGCTGAAGTCTGCTGCTATTACTATGCAGACAGGTGCCTCCTTCACCCAATCCTGACTCAACGCTGCTCTGTAGATCTCCAGCGAGAAGTCGCCCTCCTTCACCAACTTGAGGGAGTGGGTGAAGGAATCGTAATGGTATATACCTGCTGAGAGCCCCTCAACACCTCCCTCTCTGATCGAAACGTAAAGCTCAAGAGGATAGGTCGCCCCCGCGCTCGGAGCAGTCCTGAAGCCTCTTGAGGGGAGTGTTATCCCCTGAGCTGCCCAAAGAAGTTGCCCTAGCTCCGCTAAATTGAGAGGATCATCCTTATAATCCCTAACAGATCTTCTCTTACTCAACGCTTCCTCTACAGACATCCTTCCCCTGAGCGTGGGCTCAGGGAGGTCTACCTTCGCGAGGACTTGCTCCCCCTTCTTCACTTCCCTCAAGCTTACAGCACCCGTTAGGAAGAGGATAATGAAAGTAAAAACTAGGAACATTAGTGATATGACGGTGCTCTCCACAACGCTCGGGTACCTCACAAACTTATATGGGGAAATCTTTATAATAATCATGTTGAGCAGTTCTTTGGTGCTCGGTATGGGTGATCGACTTTGCTGACCTGATCGTCTTCAACACCCTCTCAAGGAGACTTGAGTTCTTCGAACCTCTCGTTGGTAGGAGAGTTTTCATGTTCGTTTGCGGTCCAACTGTTTATGATTACTCTCATTTAGGACACGCTAGGACTTACGTATTCTACGATACGCTCGCTAGGTTCCTCAGAAAGCTAGGGTACTCGCTGTTTTACCTCCAGAACATAACTGACGTTGATGACAAGATAGTGAACAGAGCCTACGAGGAGGGGAAGCATCCGATCGAGCTAGCTAGGGAGTTCGAGAGCTACTACTATGAGGACATGAGGGCTCTCAACATAACCACCGTGAACCTATACGCTAGGGCCTCCGAGTACATCAAGGAGATATTCGAGCAGATAGAGGGTCTCCTTAAGAAGGGTCACGCTTACGTGACCGAGACGGGGGTCTACTTCGACATAACTACCTTCCTAGATTATGGGAAACTCTCGAGCCAGAAACCTGAGGAGCTGAGGGTTCATAGGATAGAACCTGACCCGACTAAGAAGAACCCAGGGGACTTTGCCCTCTGGAGGAACAGGCCTAGGGAGGAGTTCGGCTGGGACTCCCCTTGGGGGTATGGTAGGCCTGGCTGGCACATAGAGGATACAGCTATATCCATAAAACATTTCGGAAAACAGTACGATATACACGGGGGCGCTATAGAGCTCTCCTTCCCGCATCATGAAGCGGAGATAGCTCAAGCTGAGAGCTTCACCGGTGAGAAGCCCTTCGTGAAGTACTGGATCCACACGGGCTTGCTCACTGTCGAGGGGGAGAAAATGTCGAAATCTCTAGGTAACTTCGTCACGATAAGGGAGGCATTGGAGAGGTATGATGCTAACGTCCTCAGGATATTCCTCCTTTCAAGACATTATAGGTCTCCTATAGACTTCAGATGGGAGTACTTGGAGCAAGCTAGGGGTAGCTACGAGAGGATAATTAATTCCTTGGAGAACTTCAAGGAAATTGACTTAGGTGAGAGTAGCGAAGAGGAGAGCTTCCTGAATGAAATCAGGAAGAGGAGAAGTGCGTTCTACAAGAGGATGATGGATGACTTGAACACAGCTGAAGCTATGAGCGAGCTACATGAGATCGTCAGGGAGGTGAACGCTTACTCTGAGAGAGAAGGGAAGATCAGCGAAAGAGGGAAGACTGAGGTCCTAACTACCTTATCAGAACTCCTCGACTTACTAGGATTAAGGATCAAGGAAGGCTTCGAAGAGGGTACGCTCAACGCTTTAGTTTCCTTAATACTCGATATAAGGGAGAACCTCAGGAGGAGGAAGGAATATGATATAGCTGATGAGATAAGGGCTAGAATGAGGGAACTTGGCTTCGAAGTTCAAGATACTCCGAGAGGTGTGAAGTGGAGGTTCTTAGGGAGATCTCGCTCTTAGGGAGCGCCAAGAGAGTACCCCTAGTATAAAAAATTTTTACTGTTTAGGGAGTACAAATAACTACGGTAGGTAAACTTTTTAATTATTTGGAGAACTGGACCGTCAGGGGATGAAGATGCTCTGGGAAGTGATAATCGCAGCATCGACAACCTCAGGCAT
>JAVQRZ010000231.1:0-2335 GCA_033582115.1 Candidatus Korarchaeum sp.
GTATCCTCACTTGGAGCGGTGTCCTCAGGGGAAGCGTTGATGTGCTCAAAGTAACGGTTCGCGTATCCGATCGCAACTACTTGGGGAATCCTCTTATCATGATTGCTAACATCTCCTGTTACTCCCGAGACTGTCACGTTGAACTAAGTGACGATCCAGTCACCCCCCTCATAGGAGATCCTACTGCAAGACCCCTTTCCTTCATGAGACTTCACCTTCCTCCTCTTCACGAAGCGGTGGTGCCCGTCAACCTCTCGATCTATGGGAACTTCTCCCTGAAGCTCGAGGGGTGTGACTCTTGGCTAGTCAACTTTGAAGGGGTGCTTAGGAACGAATCATTAGTTCACAGGCCCATGGGGAACTTGTTGGTACGCTCTCCTAGCGAACCTTCGTCCTGCGAGGTCAAGTTCATCTTAGTGGAGCCGTCCAACTTCTCGAAGTCCCTGATCGAGTCCAAGCTAGCTTCCCTAGTCAAGGAGTTCTCACTTCTTTTGGAGACCTTCGAACCGCAGTTGAGGATCGAGGTGGGACCTAAGGAGCTAAGAGCCGGGAGGCCCTTCATCATGAAGATTACTCTAGCGAATCCAGGGGACTTGGAAGTCAACGCTTCCCTCAAGTTACCAATAGAGCACTTCAGACTCCTCTCGGTGGTCTACTCTACCCGCGGGGAGTTCAAGAAGGTAAGGGAGGACCTACTCTGGAGGTTAGAACTACCTGCTAAGGGTAGTGCGGTAGCTCAACTGGTCCTCACCCCCGAGGTGGAAGGGGAGCTCATCTTGAGTTTGAGGCTCTTCTACTCAGTCAGCGGTTTTGAACATGAGAAAGTCAGTGAATTGTACCTTAAGGTATTAGGAGAAACTGAAAGCCCTGATAGAGCCAGCGAATCACCTAAGAACACCGCTTGGAGTGGCTTCGATACCGAGGTGAGCGAGAGGCGTAATCAGACCGATTCGGAGGCGAGAAATGCTCCTGACGAGAGTTACCTCATAGAGGAGGAGAAATCCGATAATAACTCGGTTGGAAGCTACGTGAGATTTGATAATGGGATAAAAACTATCTTGCTGACTTTAATAATCTTAGCTTTCATCTTAGTGGCTCTACTTCTCTCCACTACTAGGAGGAGGTAATCTTTTTTTTATCCCTGCCAGGTCGGATCCGAGGATGTGCAGACTCCTGCTCCTGATGGGTTCCAACGGGACCGCTGCCGGCTACCTGTTGAAGGCCTTTTCGGACGCTAGTGAGTGCGATCCCTACTTAGCTGAACTCAGAGGTAGTGAGGGCTGCGAGAGCCATGACGACGGATGGGGATACGCTTTGATAGGGCACAGGAACGAAAGGTCCTTTTCAAAACATTATAGGTCTTGCGCACCTGTTTTCAAGGATCCGGAGCTGGATAACCTGAGGGCCCTCCTCAATGGGTTTGACCGCTTCACCTTGATAGCTCACTCCAGGAAGATATCTAAAGGAGGAGTGGAACTTAGGAACACTCATCCTTTTCACTACTCGCATCTGGGCTTCGACCTCTGGATCGCTCACAACGGTACAGTGCGGGATGAGGAAATAGCTGAGGAGAAGTGCTGGCACTATGATGAGGATCTCTCAGATACTTATTACCTCGGAAGGTATATCTACGAAGCCCTGAGCGAGTCCTCACTGGTTTTCGTCTTCAATCGAGCCTCAAGGTTCGTGAAGGAGCACAGTGCGATGAACACAGTGTCTATATTGAGTAGAGATGAAATCGAGGCTGTAGCAACCTGCTTCTATCGAGCGAAGAATAGGAGCTACGAGAACTACTACAGATTACTCGAGTTTCGCAGTCATGGAGTGGTGGGTGTGATCTCCTCAACGATAGGGAGGTACTTAGAGGGTGTGGAGCTCAGAGAGTTACCCAACGGATGGGGTATCTCCTTCAGAGAGGGAACGGGTGACTCCATCAGAAGGGAGATGTTTGAGATATAGAAAAATTCGCATCCTCCTTTAAATGAGAGCCTCTGAGGATACCTACCGCTAAACCTTCGTGTAGAGTTCGATACCCAGTTCTCCAGCTACCCTTATGGCTTCCTCGTCTGCGAAAGGAGTTACCATCAGGAGCCTAGAGGGCGATTTCCCGGTCCTGAGTTTGTAGAAATCAGCTTTATTCCTGAAGTTGTAGACATCCGACTTCCTCACGTGGGAGGATATCTCTACAAGTATTACTCTATCATCCATGATCGCGACATCGACCTCTATCTCACTGGGCCTCCTGAAAACGTAACCCTCAGCGTCGTAATCCCTCCACCTCTCGACCTTGACGTTGAAAGTCCTCTCCAGAAGTCCTCTCAATCCCTGTCTGAAA
>JAVQRZ010000232.1:0-7230 GCA_033582115.1 Candidatus Korarchaeum sp.
ATCCACTCTTAACAGTTCAGAGACACTTAAAAGCCAAGCTAATGAGTCTGCAAGTTCATCCTCAATATTTCCAGGGTTTCTACTTCTTATCGCTCTGAATAACTCACCAATTTCCTCTCCTAAGTGTAGCGATGTCCCTAAGATCCCCCTTCTGGAGTCCCTCTCACCATATATCTCTCTGATTAATTTCTGAGCTTCACTCAACTTCATCTTCCACTACCTTTTCGCTCACAGGAGGTTCAATGCAATCACAGTAACCCCAGTAGCTATGGAGAGGAGAATTGGGAACCACTTAGGTACCTTTAAGCCGCCAGCTTCGTCTGTGCTGAAGGTCAGTATCCCGGCGA
The DNA here is from genome assembly GCA_033582115.1 of Candidatus Korarchaeum sp. Classification (GTDB taxonomy): domain Archaea; phylum Korarchaeota; class Korarchaeia; order Korarchaeales; family Korarchaeaceae; genus Korarchaeum. Next base: position 348 of record JAVQRZ010000232.1, read on the forward strand.
CGGACATCGGCATAAATCCCTTCTCCTTCTTCCTCACCTTGGGCATGCTGATCCCGCTGTAAGTTTGGGAATTAATAAATAATAAGCCCTTCCAGTAGCATACATGGTTGGATGAGACTGAAGTACGGAAACGGTCTTGAGGTTGAATGCAAAGGTAAAAAGATACTAATAGACCCAAAGGTTTCTTTAGAGGGAATTCCCACGCTGATATCTCATGCTCACTCTGATCATGTTCCTAAAAATCTAGCAAGTGCTAAGAGCGACGTCTTCGTAACGGAGGGAACTTCCTCTATCTTGAGGAGACTATATGGCGGAGATTATAAGTTGCTAAACTTCAATGAGGGACTCGAGATAGATGGCATCGATATATATGCCTTCCCATCTGGTCATATCTTCGGGTCCGCTGGCTTCCTGATTAACTGTGAGAAGATCAGCCTCTTCTACACGGGAGACGTGAACCTCCACGGTGGGCTCACTGTGGAATCTCCGGCTAGGATCCCCAAATCTGATGTGCTCGTCATAGAGGCTACCTATGGGCTCCCTAAGTTTAGGTTCCCTAACCCAGAAGTTACTAGAGCTAGGCTAGCTAAGTGGGCCATCAGAGAGATGATGAAGGGGGGGACTCCGGTAATAAGCGCCTATTTGGTAGGGAAATCTCAAGAAGTCATAGCTCTATTGAATAAGTACACTAACTTAAATGTGTCTGTTTCGAAAAAGATCGCTGATGTAAGTGAGGCATACGAGAAGTTCAATCTGAAGTACGTTACAAACTCTAGAAGTTCTACTGTGCACGTGACTCATAAAATCGAGGGAGAGGGCACTGCGAGAGTGACTGGGTGGGCTCTTTTCTCCAAGAGAGATAGAGACTTTCCTCTGAGCGCTCATGCTGATTTCTACGACCTACTCAGCATAGTAGAGTACTCAAATCCAATGAGGGTGTTCACCATTTACGGATTCGCTAAGGAATTCGCTGATATTCTAAAAAAGATTGGGATAAATGCTGAACGTTTAAGTGATATTTGGATCGAACTATGACCCTTTCTTAGGTATTCCGGGGATCTCGGAGGGGACTATGGATGGTCTCTCCTTCATCGTATCTAAGACCAATGATGTGTTCGTATCTCTCACTCCAGGTATCGTCTGTATCTTCCTCAAGATCTCGTTCAGTTCCTGCTGACTTCCTGCAATCGCCTTAACTATTATATCGTATTGTCCGGTGATCTCGTGGACTTCCAATATATTATCCTCTAGCATCGAGGCTATCCTCTTAGCTACTTCACCATGCTTCCCCGGTTCGACCTCAAGTAAAATTATATATTTGCTGCCCTTACCGAGCTTCGCATGATCTACTATAGCAGTGTAGCCCTTTATGATACCGAGATCCTCGAGCTTCCTGACCTTCTTCATCACACCGGCTGGGCTCATACCAAGGTCTCTAGATACTTGCGTGAAAGTCACTCTTCCATTCTCGACCAGCTTCCTCAGAATCTCTATTTCCTTAGCAGTAATTCCCTTCACTCTAGGCATAAACTACACCCCCATAACGATAGGTACGGAGTCAGCCTGACCCCTCTACGATTAATGAGTATCCTAATAAAAAGTTTTTTGTTTAGATCGATAAGGTGTTACAGAAGTGAGTAGTAACTCTGCCTTGGATTTATCCAAGAAGAGAAGTAAAGATATTTTCTCTCTTCCTAGGCTGAGATGGGCCATAGTATTTACTTTAGCAGTGATCTTGTCTCCTATATTACTCACATACTTATTTAAAGGGACATTAATGCCACAGAAATACCTAGTTATCCACATCATTATTCCAGTGATTTCACTGATCCTCTTGTATAAGGGAGAGAGATACCTAGACCTTAGAAGAGCTTTATGGTCCTCAGTCTTCATCTCATTCCCTTTAGTCGTTGATTCTGCTCTAAACCTTTTAGGAGTCCCTCTGTACTCGATGAGCTACACTGTAGTGTTTCTAGCATCCCTAATATCTGAATCGATTAGCAGAAACTTAAGGGTAAATTCACTCCCTCTAGTTGTATCAACCTTATTTTTATTAATAGAGCCTACTACGAGAACTCTTCTCTCTATATTAACAGCATTAGTTTCATTTTATCTCTTAAGAAGCGTGGTAAGTGATGTTGCTGAGGATACTGTAGGATTAAAGGGTTTTGATATAGTGAGGGTGTTAGCTGAATTAGTACTTTCAGGGGAGAGTGAAACGCTGGAGAAAGCTCTGGAAAAGAAGAGTGAGGAGGAAAAGGTTAGTTTTGACCTTATAGTTCTAGGAAAAAATGCCTTAGTGATGGCTGACATCCATCCAGGTCCCTTCAGGTTTGGCAGCTATGATCTTCCCTTCAGGGTGGTAGATAGGTTAGCCACACTGGGATCAGATTCCATTTTCTTGAGGAGGGTTTGCTCACATGAGAGGGATTTGCCTTCGAGACGTATCGTTGAGAAATTCTTAGGAGAGATATCTTCATGCTATGAGAGAGCTTATGATTGTTGCTTGGGAAAATTAGTTTATGAGCGTTCTGATCACTTTGAGGTGACGGCTCAGAGGATCTGTAACTCTATTATATTTACCGTTTCAGGGTTTTTGTTAAAAAGTTTTGAGGATATCCCGAATAGCTTTGAGAAAATTTTATCAAAGATATTAGGTGTAGATGTTTCCATAATAGACAGACACGATTCCTTAGTGGATGAATGGTACGTCAGAGCGTTACCTGAGAACGATTTAGGAGAGGAGTTATTGGATGTTCTTTTAAGGGCAGGAAGGGAAGCTTCTTCCTCTGAGTGCTATAAGGAAGTTTCAGTCGGATTCTCCAAGTCAGATCCGAGGTGGAGATCCGTCGGGAGGGGAGGGGTAAGGGCTTTGAGTATTTCTGCAGATGGGGAGATTGTCACATATCTCTCTATAGACTGCAATAATATGGTCCCTGAGCTCAGGAGTCTCCTTGGTTTCAATGCGATTGACGGGACGAAGCTCATAGTTTGCACGACGGATACCCATGAAACGCTATCAACTAAGGTCACATACAACGCTCTCGGTTCTGAGTGTAAAGGCGATATCGATTGCATCACTAAGATGGCTGAGTACTTAAAGGACTTGGTGAGAGAATCCTTGAACGGAATGAGGAACGTTAAAGCGAGGTACTATAGGGGTTATTCGAACCTACCGCTGTTAGGCGAGGAGAACATAAGGTCCCTAGCCTCCCTCATAAGATTTAGTTCTATTGCGAAGAAGTTGATATTGATTTCACTACTGCCTCAATTGATAATATTGTTTATTTAGAAAGAAAAATATTTTTGTATTTTTTCCATATAATAGCCATAAATAAATATTTTTTCGAGTACTTATCAAATTGTTTCTCCTAAGTTTTTATTTTTCTGGACTGCTAAAACAGAATCGACTGTAACCTCGGATGAGGGGCCCGTAGCTCAGAATGGAAGAGCACACGGCTTTTAACCGGGGGGTCGCGGGTTCAAATCCCGGGCCCGCTCCAGATAATAAGCATGAATGAACTTAAACGGGGGTCATCTGAGGATATGCGCGATAGATCCGAGTTGAGGAATATAGAAGAGCTTCTCAAGAGGGCGAAAGAATTAAAAGCTGAAGGAGACTTTAAGGGGGCATTAGTTATCATTAAGAGAGTAATTCAGCTCTCCCTCAATCTGGTTCTTTCTAGATTAGGAATAGATACTCCTCATGATAGTTTACTTTCCTTTTACTATCTTATTCCGATCGAAATGCGTCCTTTCATTGGAGAACGAGAATTAGAGTATTTTGAGCAAGAATATGGGCTTACATTAAGCACGGAGTACTCTTTGGACCCTAGATTTTTAGAAGCCAGTCTAGATATTGCAGAGAGAGTAGTTTCTTGGGCAGAGTCTTTACTGAAAAATAAAATTTAGGATTCTTTATGAGTATATCACTCGAACCTGAGGGCTTTTGCCGGCTCGAGTTTCGCAGCTTGGCGTGCGGGTGGTAGCGCTCCAAGCAGGGTTATCAGTAGGGTTATGCCAGCTATTGTGAGAGCATATTCTAGCGATAAGACCGGTTTCACGGATAAATTGATACCTTGACTTTGTGCTGCAACCCTCCCTCTACCGCCTGCTCCTATGCTAACACCTCCGCTCATCACGGTCGATATGAGTTCAGATAGCACCATAGCACCTAAGTAACCAGCGACGATCCCTAAGACTACAGCTATAGTACTCATGATTATTCCCTCAAAGAGAAAGGATATCATTATCTCCCTTTGAGAAGCCCCCATAGCTCTCATAACCCCTATTATCTTAGTCCTCTCAGTTACCGTAGTGTACATTGCGTTCATTATTCCTACTGAAGCGACTACTATAGTCATCGCTGCTATTGACCCTAAAGCAAGCACTGATGTATTTATTATGGTATCAAGAGCTCTCTGAAGATCTCTCATCGCTATAGGATAGGCTGTATCTCCATATTCATCCCTCAACTCGTTTATCACACGATCTATACTACTCACGTCATCCACTACGATGACGAGAGTAGGGTAGTCCCTCCTACTGTAGAAGCTTTGGTACATCCTTATTGCATAATCTAAGGGAACGAGCACTGAGTTATCTACGTCTGTCATCAAGGAGGTACCATAAGGAGCTATTATTCCGTAGATCGTTCCCCTTACGCTGGACCCTTGACTTAACGGACCTCTACCTAATGATATCCTGATATTCAACCCTACTAGATCTCTAAAATCACTCACTGGGATTTGGTTGATGAGGTTACTTCCTAAGATGATCGCCTGCTCCGCTTGATCCACAGGCCAGTCACCGAACTGCAATTCCAAATCAGGGAAGAGTTCCTCGACATAGTTAACATCAAAACCCACTATGCTCACCTTCACATTCTGACCCATCAAGTTGAACTCACCGAAGATCCTGATCATAGGCATCACTGTCTCAACACCGTCCATCACGCTTATCTTAGCTAGGTCAGAATCAGAAAAGGAGGTCTCACGAGGTACGAGGTAAATTACCTTCAGGCTTCCTCCCTTTATTATCTTCTGTATGACCGCTCCGTAGCCAGCAGCGTATGACGTTACTGCTGTTAACGTCAGGACACCTAAGAAAATACCTAGCAAGGTGAGGTAGGTCCTCCTCTTCCTGCTTCTTAGGGCCTTAAGTGAGAACTTGACTACATCAAGTAGTCTCAACTTGAGGTACCTCCTTCCTCCTGAATATTATCTTACCTGCTATTAATCCGATCATCAAGCCGGCTGCGAGCCAAACGATCCAGTAAGCTGGGTTCATTGTAGGTCCGGGCGCCGTGATCCTCCTAGTGCTAGCATTTCCGAATGTAAAGTTACCTCCGGGTGTGAAGTTACCAGGGAGACCTGTTGCATTTACTTGTACCCCTGAAACCGTCAGATCCCTCTTAGTTTCCTTCCAATTTCCTGGAGAGGCTAGATATCCGACGGTCACTCCCACCGTTTTAGACACTCTCGCTGTTTCACAGGAGAGTGTGAAGCCTGTGCTCTCCCCGCTCTTCAGATCACCTATGTATGTAGATACGCCCATGCAAGCACCCGAGGATATCGTTACGTTTACGAACTTCGCATCCCTATCGCCTACATTTGCTACGTTCCCGAAGACCCTCAGCCTCCCTGAGCTGTAAGTAGCACTAGCACTAGATATAACTACCCTAGCCTCCTGAATCCTCCCTAAGCTTATCTGAGCGCTCTCCTGCTTCTCAGCATCAACACCATTATCGAACTCTCTGTATGTGAATTGCAGGATGATGGAATACGAGGATTGGTCCTCCGATGGGAGTATTTCCAGCGTTATGTTCCTCCTCTCCCCCGGCATTAGATCCCCTAGGTAGAAGAGACTCGATCCAAGTACGGACACCGTTTGGGATGATACCTGTAACTTCATCTTCCTAGCGGTCTCATCTCCACTATTCTCTACTATTAGCGTAATGTTTGATGGAACACCACCGTAAACCGAGCTAGTTTTAGAGTACAACATGATGCTAGGCTTGTTCTCAGTCGCTTCCGTCTTAAATATCGGGATGTTGAATACTTGGGATGTTGAGTAGTACTTACCTCCGCTTCTATACTGTAAAGTGACAGCTATCCTATCGTATTTCCTCCCAGTACCTCTCTCGACGAACGTCCCTACTTGGAACACAGTAGATGAGTTAGGTGTTAAGATCACCTGACCTCCGATATTAGGATTTAGAAGCCTTATGAAAGTGGAGGTGAGAACTATAGAAGATATTTGAACATCTTCAAGACCTCCATTCACTACTTTAAGTGTTAGAACTGAGGTATCTCCCTCTATAGCACTTCCCTTGAGGTAAATATAAACAGGAGAGGATTCTCTAACTTCTAAGTTGAAGGTGAAGATCTCGCAGCCTTTACTCACTACGTAGTTGTCAGCATCATATATCCTGTAGCTCACATTGAGTTTGAACCCGTAACTTCCAGCAGGAGTCATTGATGGAACTTCTACGGGGAATGAGAGCTGGAACGACTCTCCGTCCGAAAATCTCGTTTTAGAGAGCTGTAATGATGGGGATATCCTCTCCAAGTTCTTACCATTCAACCCCCTTAAGGGTTCAGGGATCTCCAGAGTCGCTTCTAATGGACTCAGAGTGTACTGAGCCCATGTCTTGTTCTCGGCCACGAGGGCCCTTAGTGTGACTGTTAGGTATACCACGCCATCTCCTGCATAAACTATACTAGGTTGCTCCTTAGTCCCCCACCTGTAGTCCACGAGGATCAGTCCCCAGAGCTCAGCGTTCCCATTGAAGAGGGGAAAGGGGACTAGAAGGAGCAGTAAGAGGATGATCAGGGTTCTACGCACTGACATTAGGTATCACCTCTCCTACGATAATACCGTC
>JAVQRZ010000233.1:0-1779 GCA_033582115.1 Candidatus Korarchaeum sp.
TAAGTTAAGGCCTAAAGCTGTAGTGATTGGAGGACCTGGGTTCACTAAGGAGAAGTTCGTCTCCTACGTAAAGCTGAAGGACTCTGAGCTCGGGGAGAAGATCAGAGAGGGTGATGCCAGCAGCTCGACATTCTCAGGGATATTAGAGATGCTGAGAAGAGGGGAAGCTGATAAAGTTCTTAAGGAACTCGAACTCACTAAAGACATTATGAGCGTAGATGAAATCTTCAATCTTCTCGCTAAGGGGTCAGGTCTAGTTACATACGGACTAAAAGATGTGATTGAAGCTGTTGATCATGGAGCGGCGGAATTAGTACTTATCTCGAGCTCACTACTCTTTGATCCCGATACTAGAGATGATGTCTCCTACTTACTAAAGGGATGTGAGAGAACTAGGGCTGAGTTCCGAATAGTAGATTCTGGGAGTGAGCCCGGGGAGAGGTTGGAGGGTATAGGAGGAGTAGCTGCTAAGTTGAGATATAGGGTGCATTCGTGATCGCTAGAACCCCTCTCTCCTAAGCCTCTCATCGACCCATTTCTTAACTCCTCTAAGTCTAGAAAGAGCTTCTTCAACAGATTCTTCAGGCATTAAGCGATAGTAAGCGTACAATCCGGTTTTACCGATTGTCTTCCTTTTAGTTAACACGGCGATCCTCTCCCTCACCGAGCTTTCATCTATCTCCAGTATCTTAGCTACCGCACTCTCGTAGCCTATGACTGGGAGCAGAAAGTGGCCTGATGGCGTCGGATATATCAGCTTGAGTCCCTTGTTCACACCAGGCACTCTAATTCCCTTTTTCAACCCATCCAACCCTATCCTCCCACCGAACTTATAGAACTCCCTCTCCTTCATCTTCACGACTCCCAATGGGATAGAGATCACTAGCTCCTCGTCGAAATGTATGTGGTACTTCGGTACGCTCCTAGGGGATGCCTGCACTATCTCCCTATAGTAAGGATCTCCTATCTCGCTTGCCAAGACCTCCTCTATCAAGGAAGGAGGGAGTGAGCAGTCCAAGATCACCACGTCAATATCACTCTCCTCTCTCACATCTCCCCTTGCGACACTTCCGTAAATAAATCCGTTAATTCCTTCTCTCACGAGGATCTCCAAAATCATCACTCCTCTATCTCTCTTCTCCTTCAATACATTCCATCTCCTCTCATCGTAAAGCTCCTCCCCCTCCGGCTTTATATCAAGTGACCCATGCACTTCCCAGTGATGAGAGACTCTCCTAAAAACTTGACCCGTTGTTCTAGGTGTGGAGCTCCTGAAGTATTACTCGTTAGGAAGTACTCAGGGGAGGCCTTATGTAGGAGGTGTCTTAGAGCATCTCTTTTAACGAGGATGAGAAGGTTCGTCAGTAAGAACAACCTACTGTCGAGAGACGATCGGATCCTACTGCTGAGGACAGAACTGCCTTACGATGGGGAACTATCGAGTTTATTCCTTGAGATGGAGTCTGAGTTTCCGGTTAAGATAGATTCTGCTAAGTTGGATTTACGCAGTAGAGAGGGGATCCCCTCTATACTCCGTGAGGTGGTTGATAAGTTCTCGTTCAGTGATAAGAAGGTGATCCTTCCGCTCATTCTAGACGATGCAGTCTCCCTCTTACTACGATCTATCTTCACGAATTCACCGGATTTCCTCATAATCTCAGGTAGACTTCACCTCGTCCTAAATAGAATTGAGAACCTCGTCGCACCTTTCATCGAGATACCTCTGGAGGAGATACTTGCTCTCTGCGGAAGCGGATGTGAGGAAGTGGGTACATCAAA
>JAVQRZ010000234.1:0-3316 GCA_033582115.1 Candidatus Korarchaeum sp.
CAGGGGTGCAGCTGGCTCTCCAGAGCTGGGGAGGATGATAGCTGAGCAGGACATGGATAAGATACTCGTTCCACTCAGGGATAAGGAGCTGATAATGATAACAGCTGGCATGGGTGGAGGTACTGGGACGGGAGCAGGACCAACTATAGCTGAAGCCATAAAGGAGAAGTTCCCCGATAAGATAGTGCTGAGTATAGTCACGCTACCCTTCGTATCCGAAGGTCCTACTAGGATAAGAAACGCTCAGTGGGGACTCGCTAGGATGCTTGACTCTGCTGACATGACTGTCGTTAATGCCAACGACCTGCTCAAGGAGAGAGCTGGTAATCTACCTGTCGCTCAGGCTTTCAGGGAGATGGATAAGCTGCTAGTAGATATAATAGATTCTGTAGTTGGTCTCCAGGACATAGTGCCTCAGCCTGGCTTAGTGAACATAGACTACAGCAACATGGAGGTGCTAGTCAGGGGCTCGGGCTTAGGGTTCATAGGGATAGGGAAAGGGAGGAGTGCTATGGAGGCATTCAGAGCGGCGATAGCTGCTAACTATAGTGAGGCTGACATCAGGAATGCTAAGGGAGCGATAGTCTACGTAGAGGGCAATCAGTCGCAGTTAGTGATGAGGGAGCTCGATAGGATACCCCAAACGCTCTCCTCTGATTACAACATAATGAACATATTCTGGGGAATAAAGCCGAACTGGAAGCTCTACGAACCTAAGATAATGCTCCTAGCCACTGGAGTCAAATCAGAGCTAGTGGACAAGTGGCTGCAAGGAGGGATGTAAGTGCTCAAGAAGGAGGAAGTGGTGGGCAAGGAAGTGATAGATAGCTCTGGGAGGAAGGTGGGAGTAGTAAGCGAGGTAGTTATAGATGAGGAGGGGAGGGCTAACCTCTTAGTAAAAGCAAAGATTTTGAGGGGTGGAAGTGAGAAGGAATTGGAGTACACACTCCCCCCTTCAAGTATTTTAGCTGTTGGTGATGTGGTATTAGTCAAAGGTATTGTGGAGGTGAGGAGGAAGTGAGTTGGAGGAGACCTGAAGGATCTACCCAGCTCAAGTTAGCTGTCGTAGGTATAGGGGGAGCTGGCTGTAACATGATAACTAACATAAAGAGGACTGGCTTCTCTGAAGCGAAGCTAATAGCTGTTAACACAGATGCCGCTTCACTTAATGCTAGTAAGACAGACCATAAGGTTCTCGCAGGCGAGTCCTTCCTAGGAGGTAGGAGCGCTAGGACTGTAGAGAACGGGAAGAAGGCTATGGAATCTGTGAAGGAGAACCTCGTATCCTTACTGAGCGATAGGGAAGTTATAGTCCTTCTAGCTGGTTTAGGAGGAGGCGCTGGAACTGGAGGCATAGTCACTCTAGCTGAAGCCATAAAAGAGAGCTTGCCTAACGCGTTAACCATAAGCTACGTTGTAGTCCCCTTCTCCAGCGAGGGGGAAGTGAGGATAAACAACGCTAAGTACGGTCTCTCCGAGGTGATAGATCTCTCCGACGTGACTTGGGTGGCATTCAACGATGTGCTGAAGAGGAAGTACACTAACGTACCTCTAACTAGAGCTTACAAAACGATGGATGACAGGCTCTTCAGTGTAGTGAAAGGTTTAGCAGCTCTTCAGAACCTCTCCCCACTGCCTGGGATGCAGAACGTCGACTTCGCCGTAATGAAGGAGATGGCGAAAGGCTCAGGCCTCGGATACTCAGGCTTCGGGGAGGGTAGAACCACTAGGGAAGCTTTTGAGTCTTCCTTAGTGGACCCGTTCGGAGATGCTGACCTTAAGGGGGCTAAAGGTGTCGTCGGTATACTCGAGTCCGCTGAGACATCAGTCTCAGTCGAGGGGATGACCTACGTGCAGGATGTACTCACTAATAACTTGGGCATACCTGAGGTCTACTTCGGGTTAAAGCCTAGCATAGAGATGACTAGCCCTAAGGTCACTGTTTACGTCTTCGGAGTGAAGTCCAGGATGGTGGAGGACTTCTTGAGCTCTATGGGAGGAGGGTGAACTTCATGATCCAAGCGCCCGAATCCGCTAGGGTAACGATGACCGTAGTAGGCGTAGGTGGTGCTGGTTGCAACACACTGAACAGGCTCAAGGAAGTAGGTGCTCCAGTGAAGACCATAGCCATACACACTGAAGCCAACCATCTGAAGGCTGTCAAGTCGGATGTGAAGCTCCTAGTCGGCGAGACTGTAACAGGAGGTTTTGGTAGCGGAGGCAATCCCAACGTAGGTGAGAGAGCCATAATGGCTGATCTAGATAGGATAATGGCTGCTATAGGCAGGCCTCATGTACTCATAGTTACTGGGGGTTTAGGGGGAGGGACTGCTTCAGGTGGCGTAGCACCTATACTCTCAGCGATTAAGGACAGGTTCCCAGATGTGATAAGGATAGCCCTAGTGTCATTCCCGTTCTCATGGGAGGGTTTAGGCAAGGTCAACAACGCTAGGTACGGTCTCTCTAGGATAATGAATGTAGCTGACTTAACAATAGTGAACTTAAATGATATACTGAGCAAGAAGATAGGGTACATTCAGGTACAGTACGCTTTCAAATACGCCGATTCCCTACTAGCAGCTGTGATCTCAGACCTAGCTAACTTGTTCTACATGCCTCACGTAGTGAGCATAAGCTTCGCTGACTTCGAGGCTGTGGTTAGGGAAGCTGGGCTCGGTGCTGTAGGCTTGGGGGTAGGAGGTAGGGTAGCGGATGCGGCTAAGACGGCTCTCGGAAACATACTCCTAGACGCTGAGATAAAGGAAGCTGACTCAGCTTTAGTCTACCTTCAGGCAACTCCTAACACTAGCTTAGAGGAGGCTGGATCAGCTACTAAGTTGCTGACTGAGGATTATTTACTTGAGAGGGTATACTGGGGGTTCAGGATAGCTGAGGACCTTACTGAACCTAGGATAACTGTTATAGCATCAGGAGTGAGATCCCCCACTCTGGAGGGCTTGCTGGGGATTTCTGCCACAAGATAACTATACAATCTTTCCTTTTTTGTTTTCTGCGGAAATTTTTGTAGGAAAAATGCTCCAACGGAAACAGTAAGATAATCTTTTATAACATCCGTTGCTACCGTTTGACTTAGGTAACATGGAAGTAAGGAAAGTAGAGGTATACTGCAACAAGGTACCACCGCTCTACCCGGTGAGGGTAAGCTTAGAGATGAGACAAGAGTTAATCGTAAGAGCTTTGAGAGTTAGCAGCTATACTAACATAGCTAAGGAATCTGGAGTTCCTGTCATTAGGACGATAAAGATAATGTCAACTCCAAGAGCTCCGATGCCCTTCGCTCTTGTCTTGAAGTTAG
>JAVQRZ010000235.1:0-1101 GCA_033582115.1 Candidatus Korarchaeum sp.
TGAAGGTGTTTTACAGTGGGAAGATAAGAGAGGTCGATTCCTACAGGATAGTCGTGCTGGGAACTGACGCCTGCATAGGGAAGAGGACAACAGCTTGGATGCTGACTGATGAGTTCAACAGGAAGGGAGTGAAAGCTGTGTTCATAGGCACTGGGCAGACGGCTTGGATGCAGGGAGCTAAGTACGGAATAGTCCTTGACGCTATGGTAAACGATTTCATAACTGGTGGTTTAGAGCACGAGGTCTGGAGGGCTTACGTCGAGGAGAGACCTGATGTGATAATAGTGCCGGGGCAGGGGGCTATGCTCCACCCAGCATTCCCGGGCAGCTTCGAGATAGTGAACCTCCTATCGCCTCAAGCGGTAGTCCTACAGCATGCCCCTAAGAGGAAGCACTTAGAAGACTTTCCCGAGTTCCCGATGCCTCCGCTGGAGAAATACATCCGCTTAATAGAGCTCATGACCGACAGGAAGCCCGTAGCTATAACTATCAACACAGAGGGGATGAGTCCCGATGAGGTAGAGAACTACATCGAGGAGATCGAGAGGAGGTACGGTATATTAGCTTGCGCGCCTGTATCGCAAGGTGTGAACAAAATAGTGGATCTCCTCATTAGGGAGATAAAAGTTGGACTTGAAGTGCTTCGATAGGATAAGATTGCACGAGTTAAGGGTCAAGGGTAGAGGGATATCAGTCAACTACGAGCTTACTATCGATGGCGTGACTAAGGAGTACAAACTGATAGAGACCTATGAGGATATTATAAGCGATGTCAAGGGGATAAGGGAGATAGCCGCTCTTATAAGCATAGTCCCGGTGATAAACTATTCTCTTTTTACCGATGAAATTTTAATAGATTTTCCAATTCATGAGTTGGACCTCAGGTTCCTCAAGGACATGAGCGAGGTGACAGCTAGGGATATCTTCGTCAACAGGATAGTCAAGAGGACGGGCCTGGTTAAGGAGGAGTTCCTACCGGATCCCGAGGAGGTCAGACCTGAGCAAGCCGAACCTAGGGCTGAGGTGAACGCTAAGACCACTGACTCTACTGAGCTGGAAGCGATAGATGGTGAGGGTAGCTGTGGCGTCATGGTCTCAGGA
>JAVQRZ010000236.1:0-2413 GCA_033582115.1 Candidatus Korarchaeum sp.
GGAGCTCTCAATCAAGGGCCTGAGATGCTTTCGGACACTTCTTCCAGAGTTCAAGATCTTGGCATATCGCTAAGCGAGTATTAGGTACTCTTAATCATGAGCTTTATCTTCCTAAAATCAGACCTCCGATATATTATTTTGATCATCAATCAGAGAACTCCCTCGCGAGCAACTACCTCAGCTTGGTCCTCAAGATACCAACTGATCCGCTGGGTTCTGGAGGCGTTGATCCCGAGGATCAAGCGATTAAAGAACGCACTCATGTAGCTGGGATATGAGAAAGTTTATCTCATAGGATTTCCACTTTGATTATGCTCTTCGGTATACCTGAATCTGACGAGGCTAAGCTATCCGTCCTAGGGGTCCGCTGGGACGGGTCATCGTCTTACCGCAGGGGTGCATCGAAGGCACCTGCTTGCATAAGGGAGGCTACTTCAGAAGAGGTTTACAACAGCTTCAGCGAGGACCTAGTGAACCTAGCTGAGGAGTGGAGCTACCTGGACCTAGGTGATGTGACTGGTAATGACTTCAAGGAGGTAGTCAAAAGCATAAGGAAGAGGATAGAGCTTTACTACAGGGGGCAAACGTTCCTTTTCCTGGGAGGAGATCATTCAATCACCTATGCTACCTTCAGAGGACTTAAGGAAGTTTCAGGAGGGAGTTTCGGCTTGATTTACTTCGATGCTCATCCTGATTGTTACGAGAGCTATAACGGGGACCCTTACTCCCATGCTTGCACGGTCAGGAGGTTGGTAGAGGAGGGCTACGTCCGAGGAGAGGATGTCGCTCTAGTAGGGATCAGAGCTGCTACCAAGCAGCAAGTAAGCTTTGCTGAGGATACCGGGATCAAGATATTCCGAGTGGATGATCTAGATGAACTAGAGGGAATTGATTTAGAGAAAGCTTACATATCCTTCGATATAGACGTCCTAGACCCTGCGTTCGCCCCGGGCTGCTCGAACCCGGAGCCCGGAGGACTGAGCACTAGGGAACTCATCAAAGCCATTAAGAAGCTCGATTTAGAGCTAGTAGCCTTCGACATAGTGGAGGTCAATCCGAACTTCGACTGCTCAGGAGTTACGTGCTTCACCGCAGCCAAGATCATCAGGGAGGTGCTCGGGAGGTTCATTAGGCATTAATCCCGTTGAGAGGACTCCTTATTAGCTACTATTGAGCACTCATCGGTGAACTTAAGCTGGGAGCTTGCTCTGCATACTTTAAGCATAGCGGTGAGGTACCTCAAGCACAGAGCTCAGCGCAATCAAGGTCAAGGGGGTTCATCTTGCTCGGCGCTAGAGGTCGATCTCAGCTGATCTTCAAATCTGAGGAGTCATCAATGTCGGACCGATCCGCCCGTCAGTAAGAGTCCTCGGATCTCCTCGTCTGAGGTTCGGGGGATCCTCGCCTCCTGAGGGGCAACCGCCACTTCGGAGACGTAGGAGCTCCTGTAGGAAGAGCCATGGAAGATCAGATACGTGACTCCGCTGTTCAAGCCGTATAGGTAGATGCTGTCTCTGTTGTTAGCAAAGAGCAGACCTATAGCCACAGTGATCTCACCTTCGCGATCTCCACGAAAGTTCTCCGTCTGTACTCGAATATCGAGCTAGGCACCCTGTTTCCGTTAGACACGTAGAGCGTTCCGTCAGGGGAGAACTCAAAGCGACCGACCCAAGAACCTCCAATACCCTCTATCTTAATCCTCATGAATGGTTCAGCGGTGTTCCTAACTATCCTGTAGATCATATCGTCACCTCCAGCTCCCCAAGCCTCGCTGAAGTAGAGCCTATTCACGCCCGATGGATCCGAGCTGATGCCGGGGCCGAACCTCACGCACCTCACGTAAGTCGTGTGCTCGAAGGCCACCATCTTAGTCGGAGTATCGCCCTAGGAGAGGTTGTATATCTTATCCTCATTGGAGTCGGTGTAGTACAGCTTTTCCCTCACCTCGGGATGAGGCGTGAACATGCTCATACTTACGGAGCTATCCCCGTAGACGGGCGTGACCCTACCTGTAGACGAATCGTACTCGAGCACCTTACCAGCAGCTTGACCGAGAACCATATCTTAGAGGGGTTGAGCAACCTGTCGGATAGTCCTCGTGACTGTTTGAGTCCTTTGAGGAGGCTAGGTCGTCTACGCTGGTGAGGGTGTCGTATTGGGAGCGGTGGGAGATCCTGTGGTTACAGTGGTCACCACTGTCACGGTCTCCTGAGGGAGTTTCCTAGTGATGTAGATCATGGTGACGCCCGCTAGGGCGAGAAAGGTCAACAGGAGGGCTAAGAGCAACTTAGAAGCGTCTGATCTACTTAAATCCGGCACCCTCCCGAAGTAATTCCGATCTAATCTATTTAAACTTTTCATTATAAGATATTTTTATGAGAGAGAAATTTACAGTAATTCATCGCGTTTTACA
>JAVQRZ010000237.1:0-7762 GCA_033582115.1 Candidatus Korarchaeum sp.
CATGGTCACCACTACCACCAGGAGGACGATGCCGTAGAGCACAGTACTTAGACCAGCTATCATCCCTCCGAAAAGAGTGTTCAGATACAGAGAGAGAGGTACGAGTATTGCAGCTCCTATTATCCCACCGTAAGGACTTCCGGCTCCACCAATGACATCTATAGCGGCTATCTGGACGGAGAAGTCGAGTCTAACTATCGTATCCGGCCTTATGTAGTGTATCCATTGGGCGTACAGCGTACCCCCCAATCCGGTGAGGAACGCGCTTATCGTCGCTCCCAGGACCTTAGACCTGTAGACATCCACTCCTATCGACTCAGCAGCGTCCTCATCATCCCTGAGAGCCACCAGGGCCACTCCGAACTTTGAGCTCTCGAAGTACCTCAGGAAGAGCATGATTCCCACTACGAAGGCGAGCATAAGGTAGTAGTAGTGAAGCTGCCTCTCAAAGAGCATGTACTCGACACCCGTCCTGTTGATCATTATGCCGAGAGGTCCCCCAGTTATGTCCTTCAGGTAAGTCAGGAGAAGTTGCGTCAGCTCCGCGAAAGCTATGGTGCCTAAAGCGAAGAAAGGTCCTCTGAGCCTTAGGGAGGCGAAACCCAAGAGAGCTCCAGCAATACCGGCGACTAAACCTGCTACCCAGATGCCTAACCAAGGTGAGATGCCGAAGTTCTCAAGGAGCAACGTCGATGTGTAAGCCCCTAATCCCATGAAAGCAGCGTGTCCTAAGGAGAACTGTCCCCCATATCCCCCTATGACGTCCCAAGCCATCGCTAAGTAAGCCCAAATCAGCATCTGAACGATTATCGTGAGGAAGAACTCATCTAGGAACATGGGGAGTATCAGAGAGAGGATCAAGACTGAGGGAATTAGGATGAATTTCAAGTTCCTGTACATTGGATCAGACCCTCCTCATCGCTTTTCCGAACAACCCTTCGGGTCTCAGCAGTAGGGTGATCAGGAACACGAAGTAGACGAGGATGTTTCTGAAGGCATTCGTGAAGAAGATGGTCCCTAATCCCTCTAGCGTGCCTATGATTATTCCTGAAAATATAACTCCGTAGATGGATCCGAGGCCAGCGAATATGACCACCACGTAAGAAGCTATGTCCCAGATGTAGCCAGCCAAAGGCCTTATGTTAGGGTAGAACGTGGATACCAGAACCCCCGCGACGCTAGCCAGACCCACGCCCAGTGAGAATGTCAACAACCTTATCCTAGGGACGTTTATCCCAACGACCCTGGCTCCCACTGGGTTCTGAGATACCGCTCTTATCGCTTTCCCTATCCTGGACTTCCTCATGAACTGATCCACTAAAAATATCGCCACTAATGAGAGTGAGAACGCTATGACCTCAGCTAAGCTCGTCCTAACCCCAGCTAGCTCTAAGTAGATGTGCTTGTAAGCGTTATCATAGGACCTCGGGCTCGGCGACCATAGGATCAATGCAATGCTCTGTATCGTGAGAGATATACCTAGAGTGGTTAGCAAAGTTGCTTCGTGGCCACCTGGCTTCTCCACAACTGGTTCTACAGCTATCAAGTGAAGTATTGCTCCTAAACCGCCTAAGAGGCAGAAAGCAATTATAGCGGATATCAGAGGATCTATCCCTAAGAGAGTAGCCGCCCAGTAAGCAGTGTACATCCCGAGCATGAGGAGGTCTCCATGAGCCCAGTTAACAGCTCTCATCACACCCCATATCAAGGACAAGCCTAAGGCTGCTAACGCGTAAACCCCTCCTAGGATCGCGTAAGATATTAGCAGTTGATTGTAAGCTGAACTCCATTCTATCAAGCAGATCCCCTCGCTCTGATCCTCAAGAACTGAAATGTTTAAAAAAAGATTTAGGATCTACCCCCCCAACCAGGGGTCGGTAGAACTGGTTTCACAGGCGCGAACTCTATGGGCCAGACGACACGGAACTTACCTTCCAAGATCTGAGCCATCGCGACGCTAGCCTCAGGGTTCTGATGGTTAGGTGCTGATATGAAGTCAACACCCCAGGGCATCAGAGGGAGCTCGCCAGCGGGAATCTTGATGCCCTCAAGGGCATTCCTGACAGCCTTCCTGAAACTCGCTAAATCGCTCGGATTAGCTCCAGAATCAAGAGCATTCTGAATTGCGACAGCTAAAACGTAAGCACCCACGTAATTCAGACCAGAGCTTCCCACCATGCTCCTCCCGTAGAGCTTCTTGAAGTCCTCGTCTATCCAAGCCCACTTCGCTAATGCCTTAGAGGTGAGGAAATCAGGTTGCCACTCAGTCTGAGTGAAAACGAAGTTAGAGTCTTTCCCTAATTGATCGATGAACTCAACTCTAGTTTGCCCTCCTGCACCAGCTCCTAAATAGGCTTTAGGATACCAATCGAGTTTCTTCATCGTTTGGACGAAGAGGACAGCATCTTTCAGATAGGCGACGTGGAAAACCACATCCGGATTGGCCGCTTTAAGTTTCGCTACCATATCGTCCATACTGGTGACCAACTCGGCTGGGTAGCTCTCCTCGTAAACTGCCTTAGCGTTTGGGAAGAACTTATTAAGGGACTTCTTGAGTCCTTCTACCGTGAAGACACCGAAGTCGGAGTTCTCGTATATGTAAGCTACTGTCCTGATCTCGACTCCCTTAGCTTTAGCCATGTCAGCTAACGCCCAAAAAGCATCGTAAGCGTATTTGCTGGCATTAGCACAAGTCCTGAAGACGTACTTCCATCCTTGAGCAGTTATCCTATCGGCTACAGCCTCTGGTACCACGTAAGGTAAGCCGATCTTCTCAGCCTCACCTGCAGTCGGGTAAGTGACCGCTGAGTTGTAGGCTCCTATGACAGCTACAACCCCCTCTTGGTCAAGCCTCCTGAGCTCAGTGACGCCTACGTCCTGCCTAGTTTGAGTATCCGCTATCACCAGCTTCATCTTGAACTTTACGTTAGGGTACTTACTCTGATTTATGTGTAGAGCAGCTAACTGGATGCCCCTGAGATCCTCCTGTCCATCGAAAGCAGATCCTCCGGATAACGGGAGGAGGATCCCTACCTTAATTTCTACTTCCTTAACGGGAGTTGTTGTAGTTAACGGTACAGTAGCTGTAGCTGTTTGCGTTACAGTTTCTGTTACTGTTCTCACCTGAGAGGGGGAAATTAAGTAGCCTATTGCTACACCCGCGATTAGGAAAATGATCCCCAGGATGAGTGCTTTCCTGTTCATAGCATCACCCCATGCGCAGCTATCACGTGCTCCGTGATAACTTGCCCCCACTGTTTATCAACTCTTTATAAAGTTTTCCATTAAGATAAATCGTTAATATTTGATTTAAATTAAAGAATTTTTTATATAATAATATTATATACAAAAATAGGGCATTTTGGTATTATCGAGAGAGTTTTGAACCAAAAATTAATAATGTACTGAAAATCAAAAATGGAAAGTAGGGTTATTTTTTAATTTTTCATTATAGCTGATAAAGACTCATCTATCGCATCTACAGCCCTATCGATCTGCTCCCTGGTTATGACGAGAGGCGGATTTATCCTCACCCTAGATCCGGTCCACCCGGGGGGCCCTATTATTACTCCTCTCCTCCTGAGCTCCGCTCTGAACTTGACTGTCTCCTCTATTGCAGGCTCCTTCGTCTTCTTATCTTTAACTAATTCCATTCCTATCATTAAGCCCTTTCCACTGACCTCACCTATTATCTCATGCCTATCCATGAGTTCCTTCAATCTCTTGAGCATGTACTCCCCATCCCTAGCCGATTTATCTACCAACCTCCCCTCCTCTATGACCTCTATAGCAGCCAGGGCCGCGGTCATCGCCAGAGGATTTCCTCCGTAGGTGGAGTAGTGATCCAAGGGTTTGAAGGAAGTACCGATCTCCTCGCTCGCAATAGCGCATGCTACAGGGAAGCCCCCTCCTAATGCTTTAGCTAAGGTCATTATATCAGGCTCAATACCGAAGTGTTCCACCGCGAAGAGCTTACCTGTTCTCCCGAGACCGGTTATAACTTCGTCAGCTATGAAGAGTATACCGTATTGATCTAAAATATTCTTAACGGTCTTGAAGTAATCATCAGGTGGTACTATGTTCCCGGCCGTACCTTGTATCGGTTCAGCTATGAAAGCAGCTACGTCCTCAGGTGCTGCGTACTTAAGAGCATCATCCAACATCCTCGCGCACTGCAGATTGCATGAGGGATACTCTTGACCTATTGGGCAGCGGTAGCAGTAGTAATTGGGGATATGGAGCACGCCATAGGGGAAGGGTCCGATCCCTCTCTTGTACCTCGAGAAGCCGGTTAGAGTCCTGGGCATGTGCGTCCTACCGTGGAAGGCCATCCAGAGCGCTATTATTCCAGGCTTTCCCGTGTACCTCTTCGCTAGAATCGTCGCGGTCTCTACTGCTTCAGCACCGGAGTTGACGAAGAAGCTTCTCTTGAGTTTAGCAGGCGTTATTTCAGCTAACTTCTTAGCTAGAAGGCTCTGAGGCTCATTATAGAAATCCGTAGCTACGACAAAGATTCTCTCCAATTGTTCCTTGATTGCCTGCACTATCTTCGGGTGCGAGTATCCCTGAGAGGCTACAGCATGCATAGAGTGAAGATCTATGTACTCCCTTCCATCCATATCCCTCAGGACAGCGCCTCTACCTGATTCTATCACTATAGGATCGTCCTCCCACCACCTAGCTACGTTAGTCATCATGTAAGAGTTAGCTAATTCTATCACATCCCTTCTAGACAACCTTGACATGAACTCTCCCTCTTGCGTGAAAGTCACTGAGGTGTTTAGCCTAAATAATAAAAACTTATAGGTTTGGATTTCCTTTAAGCGCTAACGCATTATTTATTTGAACATTAAACTTACTTCGCGATATTAGGTACCGAAGATTCCTGTCTTATTATCGGATCTTATATTAAAATATAGTAGAGATATTCGAGGAATTCCTCAAGAATATGAAATACTTCTAAAAATAGCAGACAGGACCTAGATCAGCTTGATTGAGATCTAAGGTTCGAGAGGAGCTCAGTTGGAGATTATCTGAATGAAAACTCACCTCACAACCAACATGGGGCTCTGAAGAATACGATCAGCCCACATGACGTTCATCAGGTAGCTATAAGACTAAATGTAG
This sequence comes from Candidatus Korarchaeum sp., assembly GCA_033582115.1. Classification (GTDB taxonomy): domain Archaea; phylum Korarchaeota; class Korarchaeia; order Korarchaeales; family Korarchaeaceae; genus Korarchaeum. The sequence goes on from JAVQRZ010000237.1 coordinate 5,128, forward strand.
CTCTGATGAGCGGATGGTAAGTCTGATTCCTCCAATACCCTCTGTTTCAGTTAAAATCCAGCTGAAGCTAATCTAAATAGGCTCCTCATGACTATCAGACCAAATCTGAGCACATTAATACCTTACCTGAAATACTTTCCTGAAAGAGAAGACCGTAAGGTCTTCTGTTAGCACAATTTTAGCAGCTCTCACTAAATTATAGTCCAAATCCTCAAATTCCTTGGATCTTAGCCCTGCTCCACACTAGATCTGAGCTTTTCGCAGAGGTCCCTCACCCTCTCGACTAAGGTCAGGTACTCATTACCTCCCTATCGAAGGATCCTTAGAAGTACTTACTCGTTGAGTAAGCATCCTCTAGGTTATGAAGCCTCCTTCGCTTCCCTTATGGATTCAATCGCCTCCTCAAGGATGCTCTTCAACTCGTTTTCAGGAGGATATTGTCGATTGTATCCTCGATAGTCCCCGATCAGTTTAAGCGGAGTAGTTTTCAAGTAGAGATGAGTGGATCGCTCCACATCGAAGATAGCTATATCCTGATTTCCTCCCGTCGAGTACCTCGTTAGGTCTAGGAAAGTGAGAGCCCTCATCTCTCAGGAATGCCTCATGAATCCTCATCTGTAACGATTTAACTTTTTGCAATCCGTCGATCCTAACTTCTCGATCTCATTTCAATTAGCTCACGAGATAGGATGCGGAGCTGAGGACCACTCGAGAACCGAGCTTTTATTTAGGAAGGGCAGTTTGCTCAACCTATGAGGATCCCAGTTGAAACGTTGGAGAAAGCGCGGGATGTACACTCAGAAGTACCTTCAGTTAGAGTGAGACTAGATAGGGTCGGTAGCTTCGGGTTGAAGGTCCCAGTCTCCTTAGATGGCTTCCTGATCTTAGCTGAAGCTGACGCTTGGGTCAGCCTGCCAGCTAGCAGGAGAGGAGTTGATCTGAGCAGGCAAGTTCAAGCTATCTACAGCCTCTCCGATCCACCTAGAGAACCCGAGGACCTAGCTAGAAGGTCAGCTAAGCTGCTTATGGACTCACTACCTTATGCTGGTTCATCTGGTGTTTCTATTAAGTTTGAGGTCCCTCTGCTTGACTCCCATATGTCTTACAGGGCTGAAGTCAGCGCTGTAACATCAGCAGGAAGCGAGGTCAATAGCACGAGGGTTGAGCTGATGGGTATGACCTCCTGCCCCTGCACGATGGAGCTGATAAAGGCTTACATGAGCCTTAATAGGGAGGAAGCGACGCTGATAGCTACCCACACCCAGAGGAGCTTGGGGATAATCGAGGTATCGCTTAAGGGTGAGCATTTAGATCGTAGGAAGTTAGCTCAAGTAGTTGAGAGGTCTATGAGCTCCCCTCTGATGACGCTGACCAAGAGACCCGATGAGGCCTCCCTCGTGGTGAACTCCCTGAGGAACCCTAAGCTAGCTGAAGACGTAGTCAGGGACATGGTGCTTCTCTTCCTCAAGGAGTTCCCCTCAGTGCCCGATGAAGCTACCTTACTTGCAGCAGTCAGGAGTTTAGAGAGTGTTCACATGCACGATATTTACGCTGAAGTTCGATCGACAGTAGGTAAGCTTAGAGCTGAGCTCACTTGAGTAACTGAGAGAGGACCTCCTTAACGGATGAGAACTCGCTAGATAAACTGCTCCCCTCCCTAGCGTTCACCTCTATCTTACTTATGAGTCTCCTTATCTGCTTCAAGTTCCCTATTATCACCAAGTCTACTCTATCGCTCCCGAAGACTATAGAGGTGGAGGGGAGGGCTGCTTCACCCCCTGAGGCGAGCATCTCCTGCTTCACCACTAAGGCAACAGGGTTCTTGACGTTCCTCACGTATATCACTCTTAGCTCAGACTTGAGCGACATCAACTCAGCTCCTCGAGGGTGTGAGCCTATAGTTAGGAAAATGTCCTCGAAGTCGTTAGCAGTGAGGTCAAATGTCAGTTGATAGGCTTCTACCTCACCGCACTTAGCCTTAGCTATATCGTTCCTTATGAACTCAGCTACCTTAACTGCTTGAACCGTTTCCTTAACGTCATGCGTCCTTATCAAGCTAGCCCCGTTGTAAACAGCTATCGTAGTAGCTGCTATGCTCCCAGCAAGCCTGTTGGCTGGATCCTTCTCACCCGTTATCTCCCCTATGAAAGACTTCCTGGAGACGCCGATGCAGATAGGCCTGCCTAGTATCAGGAGCCCTCTTAACCTCCTCAGCACCAGGGAGTCCCAGACGTACCAAGGTACACTAGCGTCCCTGAAGAAACCTATCAGCGGATCTAATATTATCCTCTCCTCCCTAACACTCGAGGCCCTTTTCAAACCCTCCTTGAGGAGCCTCCTCACCTCCCTTAGGGGATCAGAGCTCTCAAGCTCCCCTCTAGCCCCTAGGATGAGGGAGAGGTCCATAGAAGCTACTAGCTCAGCTATCCTCACGTCAGCGAGGCAGGAGACGTCATTCACTATAGTAGCTCCTGCGTTCACAGCAGCTAAGACGACTTCGTATCTATGAGTATCGACTGAGATAGGAACTCCTAGATCCTTCAACCTCTTGATAGCTGGTACTAGTCTTCTCTTCTCTTCCTCAACACTCACTTGAGTCTCTAAATAAGGGGCTGTGCTCATCCCTCCGACGTCT
>JAVQRZ010000238.1:0-1848 GCA_033582115.1 Candidatus Korarchaeum sp.
GTAATCTATAGGCGGGGCCATCGGTACGTCAGTACCTCCTCTTATCCTCAGGATGGTCTCACCCTCTGATGTGAGGCATACAGGTAGGACAGCTTGTATTATCAAGCTTACGCTACCAGCTGTCCCCACGTCTATCTCAAAAGATCCGCTAATCTTCCTCCTAGGGATGAACCTCACTCTGGAGGACCCTATTTCATCTCCCTCCACTAAAGCGTCTGTTATCTTAGCAAGCGCCTTCACCGCATTGAGGTGCTGAGGCCTCAGACCTGGATTAGACCTCTTCGATCTTATGTTAAACACTTCTACGGGTCTCATGGTCACAGAGGAGAGAGCGATAGCATACCTCAGTAAGGAGCCTCCTCCCTCTCCGTAGCTTCCATCTATCTTGACGAACTCCATATGCTAGGATATACCGTATCCCCAATTTATATTAGCCTACTGCTCTTCTCAAACTCGAGGGTGCGAGGACGGAGGTAGCTTACTGGATCTTCGAGGTGAAAGGCAAGTTCATAGGAGTTGCTATTAGGGAGGGACTCCTCTATTGCAACACTATACCTCTTGAAAGGGAGGAGGAAACTGAGAGGGATCTCTTGAGGAATTGTTACAGTGCATGGGGGAGGTTGAATATGTTGAAAAAGCCCCTACCATCTGAGCACATAGCTAAGAAGGTTCACTCGATTTACGTCGGTGAGAGCGAGGATCTGAAAGGAGTGAATTTCGCTGTTCATAAGAATGAGAGATTCCAGAGCGCTCTGATTACTATGCTTCTCATCCCTAGGGGTAGATTCATAACATATGGAGATATCGCAAGAATATTGAGGACCTCTCCTAGGGTTGTTGGCTCCTACGCGGCTAGGAATCCATTCCCCTTACTCGTACCCTGCCATAGGGTCATTAGAGGGGACATGAGTGTTGGTGGTTACGGATACGGGCCTGAGCTCAAGGCTAGACTACTCATGCTTGAAGGTGTGGAAGTGGATCTGAGGCGTATGAAGGTGAACCCTAATAAGCTCATGAAGGCTGGTGAATTAATGAGGCTCAGGGAGGTGTGGTCTACTGGTAGCTCAACCTAGGCCTGTTTTCGCTTCTGATTTCGGGACTTCTTACTATAAGTTCGGTCCTTGGTGGTCAATGAAGACAGGTCCGAGTATAGTTGAGAATAGAGGTTACTTCCCGAGGATATCTAAGGTATCAGCTGAGGTAAGAGGTATCCCCGTCAAGGAGGTAGTTGTGGGGGAGGAGGTCTCGGAGTACTTAGAGTCGAGAGCTGATCTAACGAGACTCTACTACCCTATGAGGAACGGGGTCATAGAGAGGAACGATGATAGAGGGTGGAGTGTAGTGAAGGAGCTCGTAAGGTACGGTCTCCTCAAGTATCACTTAGGGAGGGCAGATGCTTTAGCGCTACCTTTTACGGGTTTCTTCGTTGTTGCAGCGCTCGCAGCACAAGCTCCCACTTACATGTACGAGAGACTCTTCGAGATACACGAGGAGGTCAATTTGGAGGAAGGAGGTAATCTAGTGAGGGCAGTTACGATAATCCCCCAACCCTTAGCAGTAGCTATAGCTGAGAAAGCTGTAGCATGCATGGTCGTTGAAGCCGGTCATGGGAACACTCAGATCACACCGATAAGCAGGGATTTGATAAGAGCAGCATTGATACCACTCAATAGAGGAGGAAGTGATTCCGATAGAATAACAGCGCAGATACTGAAGGATCTAGGCTATTCTGATCTGGCTAGGGAGGAGAAATTCGTCAAGATGTTCAAGGAAATGGTTGGTTTGCTACCACTGGAACTCGATAAAGCTATCTCTTGGGCGAAGGACCACCCTGGCGCGTTGCAGTCA
>JAVQRZ010000239.1:0-3582 GCA_033582115.1 Candidatus Korarchaeum sp.
AGCTCTCTTATACTCTAGGAGATCGCTGAGCAGACTCATCGTGAAGTCCCTAAGGAAGGGAAGATAAGTTGCAACACCGGGATGTAATACCTGAAGATTACGTATTTATTAATGCGACTTCGGAACGTTTTCAGTAGAAGAAGCTATCCGGAGCGAGACTTAGCAGATCGAGGACTTGGCCTTCGGTATCTCTCAGATTAACTGCGGAACTCATGACCAGCAGGAGATCCCTCCTGACTGAGATCTCTAAGCCCACCTCCCCGCTACCTCTGAGAACAAGAAAATTGTCCTCCTACTCTCAGATAGACTTAATGATGACTTTAGAGGTTCGTATCTCTCCGAAAACTCATCAGCGAGCTCGCTAACAACTCTACTCTATCCTTCTTTTCTCTCAACTGAACATAAAGAGTCCCTTTCCGATTGAAAAATCAGAGGGCATTAAAAATCCGCTTTCCCAGAGCGATTCCTCCCGTATAGAGCTTATTTATCATCCTTTTTCCAACTTTTTTGTTAAAAATATTTCCCTTCCTCTATTTTCCACTAAATGATTATCCTAATTTCAGCTGATGAACCATAGTTTCATGAGTCTATTAAAGTTGCTCCTGAGCTCCTCAGCAGCTTAGGATAGTTATTAGGATAAGTTACTCACAAGTTGAGTATAGAGGGGCGCTTGGAGGAGAGGGTAATGCTCTTAACGCATAACGGCTAGGGGCTAACTAGTACCGAATGGGCGCGGTCGACATAGGATAAAGGATCGTTACCCCTGGAAGACCCCCGAGAGGAAAAGGGGCAAAGGTCCATGAGTCCCGCGGTGCCCCTCAGCTAGCTTTGCTCATGATCAAGCCCAGCAATAGCCCTATTATGAAAGCTGCACCTAAGTAGAGAGCTATCTTCTGGAGATCTACTACCTCCTCCCTTAAGGTCTGAGTCACGGTTACTGTAGGAGTAGTTCCTGTCTCCTTGCTACCTTCTGTCATCTCGCTCGCTTCAACTACCTTTGAGCCGTACTGCTGTAGAAGCAAGGAGATCACGTGAGCTTGGGCAGAGGACAGCTCGTAGTAAGCGATAGCGCTCAGAGTATCGCCGTCCCTCTCCCTCGTTGAAGCCATCTCCGCGTAACTCAGAGCTAGGACCGGGACTACGTTCTTAGAGAGGAGCTCATTCACTGAGGAGTAGCAAGTCTCCTTAACTGCCTTCAGGACGGCATTAGGGTCACTAGTGAACCATTCATGTATGGAAGTTATCCCGTAAGCTAGAGCGCTAGCTGATAAGCCTATGCTCCCGTAGTAATCCCTAGAGGAGAAGGCTGAGTTAGCATCGCTCACATCAGAGTAGGCTTGATCGAGGAACTTTGAGCTAACTCCTAATTCCTGAAGCAGACTCTCAGAGTATGAAATAACGCTCTCCGCTTCATAGAGTACGGTTGAAGCCACTTCCCTCACTCTACTCTCGTCAACTCCGGCCCTCTGGCTCGGGATCTGCATAGCCAACCAGTTGACAGCTGAATCAGCCCTCCAGTAAGCATAAGCTAACCAGTGGATCCCTCCCCAATCCAGCGAGTCCAAGTAAGATCCCTTCGATACGAGCTCTGCTGCTCTCCTCAGAGATTTTCTCGCATCATAGTACCTAGCTTTAGCAGCTATGAGAGCTTCTATCTCGCTGAAGTCCTGTGGCTTAGTTGAGTTCACCTTAGCCCCTACCTCCCTTACCTTCGAGTTCACCCTCTCCATTAGTTCGTTGACAGAGCTCTCACCTTGAAGAGCATAGTTGACAAGGGCTCTAGCGTACTCAGCTTGAACTACTGAGTTGAAAGCCAAGCTCGCTGCAGTGTAGTAATTCCCCTCAGCCAACTCGCTGCTGGCAGCTGAGGAGTAGTTCTCTGAATCGTTAAGCAGGTTGCTTATGACACGCTTGCTGAGAGTTCCTAACTTATCGAGTTTAGACTGGACCTCGCTCCTAATTTCGCTGGACCTCTTAACGTAACTATCGATCCAATCGCTCAGCATCCTCCTCAAGCCCTCAGGCAACTCAGGCTTGTTGGGAGGAGCTCTCTCTACCTTCAAGCCGAGCATGTAGCTGAGGGCCTCATCTATATTGCTGACCTCAACTACCTTGACGCCTAGCTTCGCGCCTACTTCCGTCACGTTCACCTTCCTCCTCTCAGCTGTAGTCATCACGAGAGGCCCTATCCTCACCTGCTTAGGCACTACTTCCTCAACTATCTCCTGACCTGCTGGCACTAAGAATACCTTCGCTCCAGCATGAGCTGCTGCTTCCAGCTTCTGAGGTATTCCTCCTACAGGCCCTATCGTCCCGTCCAAGTTTATCATTCCCGTTATTATCGCATCTTGCTTCACTTGCTTTCCCAAGATAGCTGCTACCGTAGCTACTGTCATCGCTGCGCCAGCGCTAGGCCCTCCTACTATCGTGCTCCCCGACTCCAACCTGTAGTAGAAGTTGAGAGACCTCGGGTCTACGTTGAGGATGTAGCTAGCCACTAGAGCTGCTGTCCTAGCTGCTCCTTGAGTGTCTATCTGCGTCAGGGGCTCCGCTGAGAAGTAAACACGACCCTCCCCTTTTTCCACCTCAACCGTTAGGTTGCCCAACGTACCAACTAGCGTGCCGTCAGGAGATTGGTAGACAGCAGGCACTCTTAGCAAGGCCTTACTCCTCTCAGCAGTTAACGGAAAGTAGGGTATTATCATCACAACTACCAGTAGAGCTAAGAGCACCTTACTACCTACGTCCCTCATAAAGCTCATTAGGGCTTCAGAGATGGCTCCTAATAAGGGTTTCACGTCACCCTCCTAATGCTTTCTGAGATTTATTAAGCATTTAACTTAAGTTAATAATGATATCGCTTTTATCTTTACTACCCACCTCAGCGCTTAGGTCGATCGTATGGCTTGGAAGCCGAAGAGAAAGGCTCCCTTGAAGATCGAGGACTTCATGGTCAGGAACCCTGTATCCGTGCCTGATACGGCTACTATAGACGATGCTATCAGGTTGATGTGGGAAAACAGGATAGGTAGTGTACTAGTAGTCAACGGGGAGGGGAAGCTCAGGGGGATAGTCACTCAGAGGGACCTGCTTTACGCAGGTTACAAGGGATTGATCGGGAAGGATATAAGCATAAAGGAGGTTATGAGCGAGAACCCGATAACTGGTAAGCCTAGTGACTCTCTAGAGGAAGCTACTAGGAGGATGAGGGTAAACGATATATCTCACCTCCCGATAGTGGATGAGGAAGGAAGGCCCGTAGGTATATTCTCCATGAGGGACGTTATAGACATATTCATGCTACTACTCGGCGCTCTCTTCAGCGGTTGAGTACTCTCTCCCCTTCCACCTGACCTCGCTCCGCCTCGATGCTTGAAGTAAGGCCAAGCCAGTGAGGGGGAGGGCTAGCGGGGCTAAAGCGAATGATAGAGGGTTGGTTTTGACCTCCACTAAGGAGAGAGAAGCGTAGGAGAATGAGGAGATCAAGTATATCACTACTGCAGCAGGATCTAAGTACCCCAAGAGCGCCATCATCGGTGAGAGGTATATAGCAAGGGCTGCGTAAGTTAGGAGCGAGAGAAC
>JAVQRZ010000240.1:0-1944 GCA_033582115.1 Candidatus Korarchaeum sp.
CCGCGTTCTCATGCATAAGGATCGGGAAGTAAGAGAAGTACTCCCTGCTGGTATTATACTTCCTCATGTACTCCCTCATTATCAAAGCGTGCATGGAATCTAGAGTAGCCCCGTGAAAGAACTCGTACTCAGAGTCTATGAGCGTGGAGACAGCAGCATTGGTATCCTCGAGCGAGGTGTAGTCAGTCATCTTCTCAACTCCCACAACTAAGACCCTTTGAGCCTCATCGCTCTTTATCAGAGAACTAGCTACGATGACTGCAGCTGCTCCAGAAGCATTAGCTGCTTCTACTTTCATCGCAGGTATCCCTGATAATCCTAAATGAGAAGCAACATAAGAACCTAGGTTCTCCTGCCCATTTATGACTCCTGAGAGCGAGTTAGATACAATCAGATAGTCCACAGGCACTTCACCAGCATCCTTCAGAGCAGCTAGCGATACCTCAGCGGCTAAACTTCTTAAGGACTTCTCCCAATGATCTCCAACCTTCAGGACGCTTGCACCTACTATGAAGACCATAATATCACCTCAATATCCGCTGAAATCATGCATCATCCTTATCATCCTTCTGTACCTGGCGTAAATAGCGTAATCAACGTACTCCTTCCTGGAGACGTAGTCCATAGTCTTAGGTGCTAGATCCTGCACAGTTTCTATCCCCTCCCGAACCTCTATGTGAAAAGCGTCGCTGCCAGCACCCGATCCGAAGGAGACTACTAAGATCCTCTGTCCGGGCTTTGCTTGATCCAGTACTGCAGCTAGACCGACTAAAGCTGATCCACTGTAAGTGTTCCCTATGAAAGGCGTTATTAACCCTGGTTTTATCTTATCCGGGGTAAACCCCAGCCTAGTGCCTACCCTCAATGGGAACTTACCGTTCGGTTGATGAAAGATAGCGTAATCATAATCCTCAGGCTTAGTCTCCATGAAGCTCATCAGCTCTCTAGCTGCTGATATTATGTGCTTGAAGTAAGCGGGCTCTCCTGTGAAGGCCCTAGTGTGAGCTGGATAGTGCTCATGCTGTCTCCTCCAGAAATCGGGAGTATCCGTAACGTAAGAGAGAGAGGACTCTATGACGGCTATAGATTCGTTAGCAGGTCCTATGATGTAAGCAGCCCCTCCTGCAGAAGCAGTATACTCTAAAGCATCTCCGGGGGCCCCCTGTGCGGTATCAGCGCCTACCGCAAGCCCGTAATCTATCATTCCAGATCCTACTAGTCCGATAACTGACTGAATAGCTTCAGTTCCTGCCTTACATGCGAACTCATAATCAGCTCCTGTAGTGAGCCTTCGCGGTCCTCCAGCACCTAAGGCTTCCACCAACATTGTAGCAGTTGTTTTAACAGCGTAAGGTTTTGATTCCGTACCTACATATACGGCTCTGATGCTAGATGGATCTATTCTGGCTCTCTTGAGAGCGTTCACTGAGGCCTCGTAGGCTATAGTGAAGGTATCCTCATCTAAACCGGGTACGCTTTTCTCATCAACCATTATACCAGCTGCGTAACGCTTCCATTCTCTTCCCCATCCCCTAGCAAGCTCTTCAGACCTTATTCTCCACTTAGGTACGTAAACTCCCCACCCTAATATCCCAACTTTCCTACTTGTTTTCATAGGGCTTCACCTTCTCTCATCAAGTTATAGAGACGCATAGAGGTAATCGTTGAGGATTGCCGAGTTCAATTGGAGCAATCACCTAAAAATATTTGTTACATTGCTATGAAACAATATTATTAGCTGCCTAGGAGCTAAGAGTGGCGTAAATCTATTATAGGCAAAGATCCTTAATTTGATTAAAATTTTAAAACTTTACCGTTAATATAGAGAAAAGTTTAATCTTGATAATATCTACTTAAGAGCTTCAAGAGGAGGGAGCCCATCAGAACTATGGAGATTATAGAACCAAAAAGCACGTAAACGAAAGTTACCGAGAAAGGAAAATT
>JAVQRZ010000241.1:0-2695 GCA_033582115.1 Candidatus Korarchaeum sp.
ACGCTCACCCAAACTCCCTCGAAGAAACCGGTGTAAGTGTTAAAGCCCCTGTTCGCATTCACAAGCTTAGCGTCTTGAAGCAGCTCTTGAGCTATGTAGTCAGCTCTTTTTGGATCTCCAACCACAAGGACGCGTTCTGAGACGTCCTTCGGCTCAGCTAGGATATGATAGGGTTTACTCGCTAAGACGTGCTTAGATACCTTGAGCACGAACTACCTCGAGGGATGAATCATATAAAAGTGCAGCTTCTGAGTCGATCGATATCCCATAATTTCACTACCTCCTCTCGAGCTTCCTCCTCAGAGCTATGAAGAGCATGCCGAATAGCACCAACGCAAGAGTTCTCACAAGTACTTCCACAGCGATCAGTTCGGGCATCGGAATACCTATTGCGAAATCTTTGAGAGACCTTATCTGGAATAAGATTGAGACCATTATGGGAACGTTTTCCAAAGCTCTCTGAAGGACTCCTTGAGGTGAGATACTCTTAAACGCTAAGTAGAGAGCGGACAACACGACCGTTAGGATCATCCCCAGCACAGGCCTCATGATGGATTCACCGCACCCTAGTAAACTGTAAAACCAGTTCGCAATATACTCAGGTATATCTCTGAGATTTCCTCGCTCCTTGATCAACTTCCTTCTATAACATATTTCCTTGATGTGAAGCTCTCCAGCTTCGCTGTATAACTTGTTCGCCTCTAGGTTCTTCCTGATACTCCTCAACTCTAGAACCAAGGTCTCAGTTGATAGGAGACCTGACCCCTTTAAGAGCTTAAGAACCCTCCTCTCGACTTCACCAAGCTCTTCCTTACTCAACAACCTCTCATCGAGTAGGCTCAGGGTTCTAGGTGATTTAGGTGGAATTAGGTTAACATCAGTGAGGTCTGTGAGTAGGAAGGAGAGATTAGATAGGGGAAAGCCGCTTATGAACGCATACTTAGGCTTATTGAATAAAGTGGTAGCGAGTATCATTAGCCCTGACGGGTTTCTATCAGGAGCTATGAAGATCACGTTCTCCTCAAAAACAGTTCTCATGAAGAATGCAACTCTCTTAAACCTACAGTGAGTGAAGTCCGCTATCCCATGAAATTTCGCTCCCCTGAAGTCAGCTACTTCGAATTCCGCGCTCGTGAAATCAGCTATTCCCTTGAACTCCACGCTCCTGAAGTCCGCTATCCCATGAAATTTCGCTGACGCGAAGTCAGCTACTTCGAATTCCGCGCACATGAAATCAGCTATCTCTCGGAACTCAACGCACCTGAAGTCCGCTATCCCAAATTCCGCATCCGTGAAGTAAGCTACCTGAAATTTCACGGCGATGAAGTTCGCTTCTCGAAAATCGACACTTGTGAAGTCTGCTACTTCAAATCTCACGTTTCTGAAGTCTGCCTCTTGGAACTTCGCATTAACGAAGCATGCTACTTGAAAACTCGCTCCTCTGAAGTCAGCCTCCCCTTGGAACTCCACGTCCCTGAAGTCAGCCTCCCCTTGGAACTTCGCGCCGACAAAACAAGCAGGTTTACTCAAGGTGAACGGTTTTCCTCCTCTTATGAGCTTAAACTCCGGGAATATGAATCCTGAGAAGTCTAATGATTCGCTTTCTCTCTCCATCCTCTCTAATTCCCTCCGGAAGAGATCCCAGAAATTATCAGGTTTCTTCTCAGCGTGAAAGATACAGAAAGCCTCGCTTTCAGAGTACTTAGGTCTTCTACAACGATAGTCCTCAGGATATCGTTCGAGGATCTCATTAATAACGCACTCTTCAACCATATTTTCCCGCAAACGTCTCTCCAGCTCCTCCTTATCGAACTCACATAACCCGCATAGAGCATCCATACATGTACTATACCGCGGAGACCGACTTAATTTATTTCTAATTGAGAGAGGTATCGATAGGATTAATATAGCTCTTTGAGGTTCCGATCCCTTCTTAAGTTAATCATAAGGTTAGTGTGAAACTCAACTAGAGAGGAGGTTCTGATGACCTCACGGCTGAGCGATCCCTTGGGCAATTTAACAAATCATATAGCTGTGACCTCTCAAAATGAGAGGGGAGATTAACTTGCGGATCTCTGTGATCAGGCTAAAGGCTACTAAAATATCATCGCGTTCAGCCTGAAATGACTGATGCCCATGAGGGAGCTGAGGGGGTAGCGGGCTATTAACAGATCTTAAAATGCAGCCCCATCGATCCTAGTGGTCTCCGAGAGGCTCATGAGAGCTCCTTGGAAGGGAGTATAGTTGAACCAAAGTTGAAGATTGATCCATAACCCTGGAAGAACTGAGAAGTTCGCTGAGGCTTTTAAGGAGTACTGAGGGTGTTCTAAGAGGAGAGGAGTTAGTAGAAGCCCCAAGGAGACTCCCATAAGGTTAAGATCTTTAGCTAATCTGCTATGGGAGAGATCCCTAACAGGCTAGAGGAGGAGTTTTAGCTTCAAGACCGGGAAGGAACGCCAGTTCTCCTCTATGCTATACTCCCTAAAGAGGGGCTTAACTTCATCTACTATACTCATCAGCTCCTTAAGGGATATCCCTGAGTGAAGCTTCACTAAGTTGTAGAGCAGGCTAATAGCCCTTCCGTAACCGTACTCCCTCAGCTTACTTACGATAAGCTCTCTAGGGGCATCCTTCCTTAATTCGTATATCCAAGCCTGTCCTTCCTCCTTAAGTACCCTCCTGATCTCGCTCATTA
>JAVQRZ010000242.1:0-1569 GCA_033582115.1 Candidatus Korarchaeum sp.
CACCTGAACTAATAGGGAGCGGAATCCCAGTATCTAAAGCTAAGCCGGAGGTGATACAGAACTCACTGAAGGCTGTTAGGAGCGTTAATAGGGGAATCCCCTTACTATGCGGAGCTGGGATATCCAGCGGGGATGACGTCAAAGCAGCACTGGAGCTAGGGAGCTATGGCGTCTTAGTAGCCTCGGCTGTTGCTAAGAGCCCAGATCCTTACAGAAAAATGAGGGAATTAGCAGAACCAGCTAGTTCACTCACTCCTGAACCTACTCTCTAGCTTCTTCAGGACCTCAGGGAGGGTTGTATACTCCATCTCCTCAGGACCGAGTCTATGAGGCATCATGGGGCCGTGTCTCCTCATGTAATCAGCTATCACGTTAGCCATCCTCCTGGTCTCATCGAAAGCTACGTCTGAGAAGAGGTCGCTCGGTCCTATCAACTTGGAGCCCTTCACTTGAAACCCAAGAGCTATGATCCTAGGCGGTCCATCGAACCTAGTGGGCCTAGCATCCCTCTCGCTAACAGGCATTAGAGGACCTACGTGAGATCCTCTCATCCACCCAGCAACTAGGAACGGGAAGGAGAAGGGCTCTAATACCTCCCCTACAGCGGGAAACCCTGCTTGAGCTCTCACTATAGCTACGGGATCGTCCTTACCTAAGTACTTCCCTGCTATCAAGCTGAGCCTAGTCGTGCTGACTGAAGCGGCTATCTCCCTATCGACCTTCCTGAAGACCCTCCTGATCACGTACCTAGAGGGAGTCCCTATTATCGAGAGTATATCGTACATCTCCTCAGGGGAGGATAGCTCAACGACCTTGCTCTCGATCACATCCATTATCTCGAATATAAAGCCTGAATGGAGCTTAGGATCTATCACGAGACCTGCTGTGTTGAAGGGATCGGCGAATATCTTAAAGAGAGGCAGATTGAAAGCTCCTGGTTCCGTCTTATCTGCCATGAAGACAACTATAGGATCGGAGGGTCTCTCCTCGAACTCCATCTCAGCGAAGCCCGGCCCCATTCCCTTCAGGTTCCCGGAGAAAGCTTCCTTGAGGAGGTCCTGACCAGCTCCGTAGAGACCGAGGTCTCTAGCTATATCAGCGCACTTCTTGAACGTTCTCCAAGCTAGCTCATGGATTTCTGCATTCTCTACACCTTTCCTATGCGTTATTATCAACTGTAGGTCATCGCCCACAGCTGTCACGTAAAAGTCCTCTATCGACCTAGAGGATCTAGCTTCAGCTAGCTCCTGAGAGGCAGCTTCCTTCAACCTAGGATGGACCACGTGATGCCCTGCTAGGCTCCCGATATCAGCTTTTATCACGGAAACAGTCGTTCTAACCATGGGAATCCCTAATTTAATTTCTATGAATCAGAATAAAAATGTTTTTATCTCTGAGGTTCACTCGATCACTAGATAACCTCTTCTAGCTAATATCTCCCTAAGTTTGTAGACCGCTCTCTTGACATCAGATTCCTTCTTCGCTCCCGTACAAACAAGACTTCCGGATGCGAATATCAGGAAGACCACGTCAGGATCTCTCATCCTGAATATAAGTCCTGGGAACTGC
>JAVQRZ010000243.1:0-1245 GCA_033582115.1 Candidatus Korarchaeum sp.
TTAGAGGACTCGTTGACTTCTTGAGGGAGCTGGTAAGGACTAGAAGTCTCCCTGGAGAGGAGAGAGAATTAGCTGGCTTGGTGAGGGAGGAGCTACTGAAGCTAGGGGTTGATAGCGTTAGGATCGATCACGCTGGTAACGTGGTCGCTTGGGTCAGGAGGTCAGGGGAGGGGCTTGTGCTCCTAGACGCTCATATGGACACCGTGCCTGAAGGTTCAGACTGGCTTAGAGATCCACTATCAGGGGATATCGTAAATGGGTACGTCTACGGGCGTGGTTCCGTGGACATGAAGGGAGGTCTAGCTGCTATAGTTTACTCAGTGCCCCTCGTGAGTGAGGAGGGATCTGACCTAGTTTACGCATTCGTAGTGCATGAGGAGGATCAAGAGGGGTTCGGAGTCAGGCAGGTGATCAGCTCCCTACATAAGCTACCTGACCTCGTGATAATAGGGGAGCCTACCTCCCTGAACTTAGCTAGGGGGCACAGAGGGAGGGCTGAGGTGATAGTAGAATTGAGAGGAAGGTCTTCTCACTCTAGCATGCCCGAGTTGGGTGATAACTGCTTAGAGCGTGCGTGTGAATACCTAACCTACTTGAGGAGCATCGAGCTGCCATCTCACGGGGTGCTAGGGAGGGCCACAGTAGCTCCCGTTAGGATCGATGCGAACCCAGGTCTGGTGCCCGTGGTACCCGATAGGTGCACTTTACTCCTAGATAGGAGGACAGTTGAGGGTGAATCTAAGGAGAGCATTGAGGAGCAGCTCAAAGGTAAGATCTTAAGGAAAGAGGTAAGATGCTACACAGGTTACGGGGAGGAGGTAGAAGCTTGGTTCCCAGCTTGGCTCAACAAGGATCCTTCACTCCTCAAGCTTGCTGAGAGGTTGGGTGGCGAGCTAATCACCTGGAGATTCAGTACCGATGGCTCCTACACGGCAGGTGAGCTCGGGATCCCAACTATAGGCTTTGGTCCCGGGGATCAGGAAATGGCCCACAGGTCGGATGAGATGGTACCACTTGAAGAGGTCGGGAGGGCAGCTGAGCTCTACCCCGAGATACTACGCTGGTTCCACGAACTTCAAGTCCGGTAAGCGACGCACTTATCGAAGTCATCCTCCTCATCTAAGCACTCGAATTTCAGCCCCATCCTCTTAGCTAGAGCTTCAGCAGCCTTAACAGGGAACGAGGACTTATCCAGTGTGAGGAGAATCCCCTCTCCTTCCTTAAGCTCCCTAGCTAGCCTCAGGA
>JAVQRZ010000244.1:0-3608 GCA_033582115.1 Candidatus Korarchaeum sp.
TCCTAGGGGACCTCCCCAGCTTACGCACGTAATAGCTCTCGATAATGCTATCTATACCCTCAGAGAGATCTTGGCTTAGCGTGAGGGACACGAGACCGCTCGTCAGATCGATACCTAAGTCACGTATTTCACTCAAAATATCTTCTAAGAAAAAGCTCCTGAGATGTTGAGATCCGTACCTAGCTCCGAACGGAGTCCACGCGTCCCTACTGATCAGAGCTTCTAGAGATCCATCTAGCAACATGACCTCAGGATTTAAGGACTCAGAGGCCCTTAGGGCGATCTTAATCTCCATCGTCTCCCTGCAGATGGATATCCTTTCGTTATGCCATAAGTCGTCTAGAATACCGATTTGGTACTTCCTAGCTCTCCTAACAGATTCTCCTCTCCCGAAGAGCGAGGAAGAGGTGATGAAGATCACCTGCCCTTGATTTATAGGTCCTCTGCTACTCCCTCCGTCTATCGCTGCTATGCTCCCGTGAAAATCATTAGGGAGATCCGCTCTCCAGAAGCTCTCTATGGGTTGATTCATCCCTTCGGTCGAAAAACTCGAGATGTTACGCCTTATCCTGAAGATAGCGTCTTCTAGCAATTCAAATGGAAGATCTTCACTCTCTAACATCCTATCTATACTGGATAACTCTCCTTTTAATTAATTTAATTCTCACGTAGCCTCTCGGCAGACCTTAAGACGGTAACTAAAATGCGTCTCACCCTGCTCACATCATAGAGATTGTATCCCTTCCCTCCGATCCTCCTCATAATACTATAGAGAAGCGGAGCCGCACATCAGGGCACGAGCAAGTTGAACTAAGATCAAGGGTGAGGAGAGGACCATTATTCCTACTGCATAACGGCCTCACGGTCTCTTAGTTCTGATAGCTAGCCTAAACAAACCTATATAGTCGGGTGAA
This sequence comes from Candidatus Korarchaeum sp., assembly GCA_033582115.1. GTDB lineage: Archaea > Korarchaeota > Korarchaeia > Korarchaeales > Korarchaeaceae > Korarchaeum. The sequence continues at coordinate 915 of JAVQRZ010000244.1, forward strand.
TGAAAATTAGTGGACGCTTAGTGAGACTTGTGAATCGTAGCGATGCGATAACACCTCTTGGTCTTTTTAACAGATTCATCTTTTCAGTTATCCTGATTGAAGAAAAGTAATAATCATAGTACCTAACATGAGATGACAAGATGGACATGTCTCTAGACGCTTTCTTCAAGCCGAGCTCGGTCGCAATAGTAGGCGCATCTAGGAGTGAGGAGAAAGTAGGATATGTCATACTGAGGAGGATGATCGAGATCGGGTTTCAAGGTAGGGTCTATCCAGTGAACCCGAGCGCTGAGGAGATCTTGAACCTCAAGTGTTACCCTTCGATCTCCCAGATCTCGGATAAGGTGGACCTCGTGGTGGTAGCTGTCAGAGCTGAAGCGACTCCTGAGGTCATCAAGGAGGCCGCTGGAAGGGGAGCTAAAGGGGCTTTAGTGATCTCCGGTGGTTTCTCGGAAGTAGGTAACTCTGAGTTAGAGAGGAAGCTCATAGAAACAGCAAGAAGACATGGAATAAGGGTGATCGGACCTAATTGCTTAGGTGTATTCGATCCTAAGAACAAAATAGATACCCTCTTCTTACCTGAGAGGGTCATACCTAGGCCTAAGGAGGGAAGCGTAGCTGTCATCACTCAGAGCGGGAGTCTCGGTAGCACTGTGCTGACTATGATGAGGAAGGAAGGCATAGGTATAAGTAAGTTCGTGAGCTACGGTAACAGAGCGGATGTTGATGAGGGAGAACTAATAGAGTACCTCATGGACGATGATGACACTAAGGTGATAGCTGCTTACATAGAGAGCGTTGCCGACGGTAGGAAGTTCATGGAATCCATCAGGAGGGCATCTGAGAGGAAGCCTGTAGTGGTGCTGAAGGGAGGGAAGACGCAATCCGGTAATAAAGCTGTGAGGAGTCACACAGGATCCCTAGCTGGTAGCGTCGAGGTGTTTCACTCCGCTGTGAGACAGAGTGGTGGAGTAGTGGTGAGTGACTTGAGCGGGTTCTTAGACTCTCCTGTAACCTTAGCATCGCAGACCCCGGTGATGGGGGATAGGGTAATTGTCATAACGAACGGTGGGGGCTTCGGCATACTCGCTGTTGATGCTCTCGAATCCTTAGGTTTTCAGCTGAACCCACCCTCGGAAGAGCTCGAGAGGAGACTAAAGGAGACGCTCCCTCCCTACTATCCTGTAGGCAACCCGACTGACCTGACCGGCGATTCCACGCCTGAGCAGTTCCTCGAGGTAGGGAGGATATTCTCCGAGAGCGGGGAGTACGACGCAATGCTCCTGATCCCCCTACTTGGAGTACCGGCTATGATACCTAAGAGGACTTTGGAAGCATTATCTGAGCTCTTAGAACGCTCTAAGATACCCTTGGTTGCCGTAGCTGTTCCAACTACAGACGAAGTAGAAGAGGTCCTCAAGGAGCTCAAGAGGAGAGGGTTACCTATCTTCCCGACGCCAGAGAGAGCTGCGCAAGCTCTCCTCTCATTGAGACAGTACGGCGAGTTCTTGAAGAGGTGTTACTCAACTAACTTTACTCGAGCTTCCGCAGGCCTTAGCTAACCTTACAGTAAAATTTTTTAGGATTTCACCAAGGGCAACCTATCGTGATGTAACGTTGAACGTTTTTATCTTACATATGTACTATGACTAGGTGACTTCATGTCCGGATTCTGGGATAGGCTCAGAGTGAACATAGAGGCTAAGTTGAGTAAGTTGCTCGACAGGTTTGAGGACCCCAGAGAGCAGCTAGATTACGCTTACGATAAATTAGTTCAACAGCTCCACAACGTGGAGATAGCTCTCTCTAGAGCTATAGCAGCTAGGAAGAAGCTTGAGTTCGAGCTCGAGAGACTTGATGATAAGATCAAGGATATGGATGAGAAAGCTAAGAGAGCTCTTAAGGTCGGGAGGGAGGATCTAGCGAAGCAAGCACTTGAGAGGAAGCTCGTGTTATCGCAGCAGAGGAGCGTCTTAGAGAAGAGGATAAACGATATGAAGGAGGATGAGGAGAAGCTCCTAGCTGTTAGGGATAACCTTAAGACGAAAATTGACCTCTTCAAAGCTAAGAAGGAGCAGCTGAAGGCAGAGTACGAAGCTTCGAAGGCTCAAGTCGAGGTTCAAGGGATGGTGACGGGGCTCTCTGAGGACTTCACCTCGGCTGCTAGGATAATCGAGAGGTCTGAGGAGAAGGTGAACGAGATGAAAGCGAGGGCTGCAGCTCTAGATGAGCTCATAGCTACTGGAGGAGCTCTTGATCTACTTGAACCTGAGGAAAAAGATGTCATCGAGAGGGAGCTCGGTAAGATCGAGCTCCAGACGCAGCTGGAGGAGGAGTTGAAGAGACTCAAGGAGGAGGTCGGGGGTTAACTCTTGCCTTCTCTCTCCGATATCCTTTCTTACATACTAGTAGCAATACTTGCATTTTTCGGGTTGATTTTTCTAGTAGCGAGCGCTGTTGATCCAGTGCACGCGTTACCCGGGTTCTCATTTCTAGTGGTAGCGGGGCTCCTGCTCTACCTCACCCATAGGGTTAAGGAAGTTAAGGCTTCAGAGGAGAAGCTCGAGGCTGCGATAATAAGGCTCGCTAAGAGGAAGGGAGGTTTCGTCTCTATAGCTGACGTATCCTCAGAGCTCAACTTACCGATAGATACAGCTAGAAGGCTCTTAGAGGGACTTGAGAGGAAGGGAGTAG
>JAVQRZ010000245.1:0-2291 GCA_033582115.1 Candidatus Korarchaeum sp.
GATGGTGGATTAGATAGGCCTAGCGTGATTGAGGTCGAAGGTGTTGAACTTGAGCTATGACGAGGAGTTCATGAGAAGAGCACGCTACATAGCTGAGAGGGTAGGGATGAACTTAACTGAGGTCCTAGAGAAGGTCAGAGAGTATATAGAGGAGATGGGGGGTCTAATTAAACCAGACGGAGCTCTTTCCCTCTTAGCATCTGATCTCGGTGTAAGTGAACTCCTTCCTGAACGCAGTCCCAAGCCAACTATCCGATTGGACAGGCTCGTACCCGGAATGAGGAGAGCCACCATAAGGGGTAAGGTCACGAAGTTTTACGGGGTAATAGATTACGTTAACAAGAGCGGGGAGAGATCTCAGAGGGCTGAGCTCAGGATCTCCGATGAGTACAGTCAAGTCGATCTAGTAGTTTGGTCCCAAAGGTTGATTGAGATGCTCAAAGAGGGACTCATCAGGGAGGGAGATGAGGTCCTGATAAGCAACGTTAGGGTTTCCAGCAGGGGAGGGAAGTTGATAGTCCATTTAGACTCTGACTCTCAGATAGAGTTGTTAGAGAGGGGAGCCCCACCATCCGATGAGACTATCACGAGAGTAAGCGAGGTTTACGAGAGGGAGGGAGAGGAGGTTGACTTCAGAGGTACTGTAGTCAGGGTGTTCCCAGTGTCTGAGTTCGCTAGGGAAGACGGCAGAAAGGGGAAGAGAAGCTCAATAATAGTTCAGGGAGAGGATGGAAGTACTATAAGGGTCCTTCTATGGGGAGATAAGGCTTCCCTATCTGAAAGCATAGGGCCGGGTGATTCAGTAACCCTCAGGAACTTCAGGGTAGTCGCTAGAGAGGAGGGTATCGAACTGCACTCCACAGCGAGGAGCAGGGTGGAAGCAGTAGGTGGAAAAATTGAAACCATTACAACAGTTGTTTTATATAAATTTCCAAAAGAAGAATCAGTGCTAGGTAAAAGCTTTTCAGATATACTCATAGAGGTAGACGGTGAGCTTGAGGTAGCGAGAGTGTGGGGTGAGTTGGCAGATGTGATCGAGGGTATCGAACCCCCTTTCATCATGAGGATGGGACCTACCTTCAGAAGATATGACGACCTCCTCTCATTGAGTAAATCAGGAACACTAGAGGTCTTGGATGTCATAGATAGGAAGTTGGACGAATCTATAGGAGAGCTGGCTAGATCGGTGAAGTACAAGAGGGTTCCGATAGGGGAGTCTTCTGATGGCTTCAGGGAGTTCAGAGGGACTGTGGTAGGAGTCTCCGACGAAGCTAGGATCACTTGGCACTGTCCTACCTGCGGGTCCAGGGTCTCCTACGAGTACGGGAGCTATAGCTGCCCGAATTGCGGGACTATTGAGAAAGCCTTACCTCTACTCTACTTAACCTTCACACTTGATGATGGGACAGGAGTGGCTAGAGTAGTTGCCTTCGGAAGGAAGGCAGAGAAAATACTCGGGATGAGCACGGATGAGGTCGTCTTGAGAGCTGATGAGCTAGGTCAACCCCATCACGCCATACCTACGGAGGAGCTCTCAGCTAAGATCCTCGGGAGGGAAGTAATCGTGAGGGGGAGAGCTACTTACACGGAGACAGGTCTAGTGAAGTTAATTCTAGATGAGATGGAGCTCGTAGATTACGCTAAGGAAACGAGCCTCCTGATCAGGGAGGTGATGGATCGCTGGCTGGGGGATGAGGAGCTTGAGGGTTATAATGGATGATAGGGAACCTGAAGTGATCGAGAAGCTGTTAAGGAGGAACGGAGTATTTGTTGAGAGGAAGAGGATTGAAGTTGCGGATTACCTAATAGGAATGGATGTCTGTATCGAGAGAAAGACCTTAGAGGACTTCCTGAGATCTATATATGATAGTAGGATCTTCAATCAAATTGAGGAGATGAGGACCTGCTGTAACACACTTATCGTCATCGTAGAGAACTCCTTCAAGCTTGACATTAGAGTTAAGCCCCACTATTTAGGGGCTTTAGCTTATCTCTCCCTGAAAGGGGTATCTGTGATCCACCTGAGCGATCGTGAGGAGACAGCTACCTTCCTCTCGTATCTAGCTAGGAAGGTGGAGGGGGATAGGCCGTCCACGATACCCATCAGGAGGAAGAGGAGACCTAAAGCCTTCGAGGAAGCTTACTCAGTGCTCCTGAGCTTCCCATCGATAGGACCTAAATCAGCGGAGAAGTTGATGAACGAGTTCAGGAGCTTAAGAGAGATATTCAACGCTGACTTCTCAAGGCTAAGGAATGTCATAGGGGAGGCGAGGGCTAGGAAGCTCAGAGAT
>JAVQRZ010000246.1:0-3005 GCA_033582115.1 Candidatus Korarchaeum sp.
CACGCCTTCCTTGTTGAAGCCGGAAGTGTAGAGTAGAGCCCTCTGCTCCTCAGTCCTAGGCCTAACGGTGAATATCTGCCTCTTCTTGGGTTTTGATATGCAATCTATACCCAAGGGGTCTAGCAGGAGGTGGGTCCACCCTCCAGCAGCTATGACTAAGTTTTTTGCCCTCAAAATACCTCTGTTAGTTTCTATACCTGAGAATTTGACTTTTTGCCAGGCTCTAGGCTCCCTCGGGATCCCTAGTTTAACTTCAGGCTCGATTAATATCCTCTCAACCTTAGTGTTGAATTGGAAGTCTCCGCCCATCTCCCTTATCCTATCCCTGTAGTAATAGGCGAGTTTATCTGCATCCATGTAACCACATTTATAGCCGAATATACCGTAATCTACTTCCTTCAGGCTGAGGAGTTCAGCTTCCTCATCACCTGGGAACTCATAGTTCATCTTAAGCTTCTCCCTAAGCTCTTCCCTTCTATATATCCTAACCGCTCCCATCCTCTCGAGCATCTTAGCCACTTCAGATATCTTCTCGAACTGATCCCTACTCCTCAGGACGAGGTAGCCTACCATCATTATACCTAAGTCGTAACCCTCCTTCTCCTGAACGTGGAGAAAGAAATCAACTGAAGTACCTGCTAACAACCTGTTAGTAGCTGAGGTGAATAGATCTGCCCTGAATGCTGCTGCGCTTTTAGCAGTAGCTCCTTGGCCAACGTCCCCCATCTTATCTACTACTAAGACGCTCTTACCGGGGTTCTCACGTAGGTAATGATAAGCTGTCGAAAGGCCGAATACACCTGCACCGACTAAGAGCAGATCAACCTCCAAAATATCACCGAGATTTTGCGGTGATAAATATTAAAAATTTATCAGTTGTGGAGAGTAGGGTGCATAGCTTGATAGTAAGGGAGAGCTTTGCCCTGCTTCCTCCATACACTCCTGTTATAATGTATGCAATACTTATTCCTATAGCCTTTGTTTTTATATATGGAATTCACAGGATATTCGCGAGGTTTGGGCTCTGGGCGGCCCTAAGGTCAGTAAGACTCGACTCCTTGGCTATGGGTTTCGAACGTGTGATCACACAGAGGAGGGTCATAGAGAGACTTAAGGGGTTTCCCCACCTCTTCCTCTTCTTAGGTACGCTCTTGTTATTCTTAGGGACCTTAACGGTCTTCTTGGAGACCGACATACTGAAGCACTTCGGGCTAGTGATCCTCAGGGACCTCTCCTACTTCGCATTCGAGTTCATCATGGACCTAGCTGGTTTGATCTTCATCCTCGGGATACTTTTCCTCCTCCCAACCAGAGAAAGAGAGGGAAAGCTCCTACTTCTCGGCTTGCTCTACATAGGTATCTCCGGATTCCTGATGGAATCTATTAGGATCTCATCATCTCCAAACGAAGCATCTCAGTACTCCTTCATAGGGTACTATGTATCGAAGCTGATCGGGAGCTCACTAAGGGAGGTTTATGAAGCGATCTGGTGGAGCCACGCTATCCTAGCCTTTGTGATGGTGGCTTACCTACCTTACAGCAACCTCCTCCATTCTCTCACCTCGCTAGTGACCTCTTCCCTAGAGGGGGACGAGCTCGAGTTCCCGAAGGAGCCCTTTCTCCTTCAGGAGATCGAGGACATAGAGGGGCTGAAGATCGGATTTGAGAGTCCGGAAGAGCTTCCTTGGTACGAGAAGTATAGGTTAGCAGCTTGCGTCAAGTGCGGGAGATGTACGGAGTCCTGTCCTGCGAACCAGGTAGGCAGGCCCCTATCACCTAGGGACGTGGTCTTAGGTCTGAGGAACTCCTTGTTAGGGGCTAGCTATGAGCTTAGAGATGAAACCGTATGGTCCTGCGTTGCTTGTGGTGCTTGCTCAACTTCCTGCCCTAACTACGTTAAACCATTTGAGTTCCTGATGGAGAGGAGGCGTAAGCTCGTTTTCGATGGAAGGATAGATAAGAAGATGGGTGAGCTCATAAACAGCCTCAGGAGGTACAAGAACTCCTTCTCAGTACCTCAGAGAGGCAGGTTAGACTGGTTAAGCAGTGATGAAGATCCGGATTACTACATCTGGGTCGGTTGCCAGTACTCCTTCGATCCTATCGGTAGGAGGATAGTGAGCAGACTCGTGGACCTTTTGAGGAGCGCCGGGTTGAGGATAGCTACGATAGGGGAGATGGAGACTTGCTGCGGTGAGCCAGTGAGAAGGTTGGGAGAGGAAGGTATGTTCCAAGAGTTTGCTATAGCGAACTCTGAATTATTCAAGGAGTTAGGAGTTAAGAGGCTCCTCGTGGTCTGTCCCCATGGGCTCACAGTATTCAGGAAGGAGTACCCTAGGATCGTGAAGAATTGGAGCTTAGAGGTGATTTCTCACGTCGAGCTCTTAGCGAGACTATACAAGGAGGGGAAGCTCAAGTTACGCCAGCTCGAAGCTGTGACGTTCCACGATCCTTGCAACTTATCGAGGTACAACAACATCGTTGAGGAGCCTAGGTCCATATTGGAAGGATTGAAAGGGTACAGGGAGATGAGGAGGAACGGTAGGGACACCTTCTGCTGCGGTGCTGGTGGTGCTAACTACTGGTACCAGACTGGAGAGAGTGTAATGGCCAAGGAAAGAGTTAGGGAAGCTCAGGAAGCTGGTGTGAGGAATTTAGTAGTTGCCTGTCCCTTCTGCTACGCTATGATCAATGACGCTATGAAGGGGATGGGGGTGGAGGACCTAAAGGTCCTCGAGATCTCTGAACTCCTAGAATAACTTTTTTACTCCCCGAACCCTTACCTAAAAGGACCTCTTTATCACAGGCTCAGGCTTGGATATTTAGAGAGGTACTTGTTCCATATCAGCGAGGTTAAGTAACCTGCTGCAGCCCCGTTGAGGGTACCTGCTATAAGAACGGCTACGTAGAGGAGCGGTATCATAGGCATAACACCGAGCATTGTGGTTGAGAAAAGGGCAACTAATCCTGTCACTATGCTGCTCAGGGATAGCGATACCATAGTA
>JAVQRZ010000247.1:0-3875 GCA_033582115.1 Candidatus Korarchaeum sp.
TGAGGAGAGGATGGGTATAAGCGCTCAAGCTCCTGAGGTAGGAGAAACAATAATTTTCTAAAAATTGAGAGCGAAGGAATCTATCTAATTTTATTTCTACTTCTCAGAACGAAATCTAGAGGGTATACTTGGAGGATCCTCCTATCCTCTGTTGGCATTACCTCAACAAGTTTCCCACTGAGGTTAAACCTTTTCAAGTCTTTCAACGCTCTCTCGAAGGACTCTGCATCCATCAAGAGTGTTCCATTAATGAGCGAGCCACCGTAACTCCTCATTATCAGTAGGAGGAGGCTTTCAGGTCCTGTGACCTCCCCGTATATGAGGGTCCCCTCGTCGGTCGGAGTCTCGTACTCTTTGGCTACGCTCGCGGCTCTCCTCACCCACCTCATCCTGACTTGATATTCCTTCTGCGCGGCGGGGCAGAAGTAACCCATTATGCCGGTCTCCCTCTCTAGGTACTGGAGCACCTCTCTAGCCGCCTTCGAGCTCCCTTCGACCCCTACTTCATCATCTGCCCTCGGTTTCATCCCCATACCCAATAACTTTTCTCTATTCGAGGGCGTGAATTCGAGCTCGTTCAAGTTCAGGAAATGGGCTCCAATACTATCTAAGAAGCTGGAGAGTTTCTTGAGCTTTTTGATCCAAGGCTCCATCGGGATCGATGGAATCTCAGCCCCTACTGAGAATCCTGTAGAGACAGCTAACCTGATCCTCTCCCAATCCCCCTCGTTCCAAGTGTGGAACCTGATCTCATCCACTCCAGCATCATATAGGGTGGAGAGGTTCCTCTCATCAACAAGCAGGGAGTTAGTGTAGATATGCACGTGGAAGCTCTTACCGAAAGCCTCCTTGAGGAGCTTAACGTAACTTGAAACTCTATCAGGAAATAGAAGAGGCTCTCCACCTGTAATGCCGATGCCTAGAGAGGAGCTCAGCTTGACCTCATCTAAGACGTCCGAAGGATTCGAAACGACCCTCTCATTCACCATGATGAGATCCTTGCCTCTCCTCCACTCAGCTATCGTGCAGTAGAAACAGCTTGAGTATAGAGGACATTCCCCCGTGATGAAGAGAACGCTCTTAGCTCCTCTCCAGCAAAGATCGCAGCCATCACTCCAACCTCTCACTCTAAGGGCTCCTAGAGGTAGCTCCTCCATACTCAAACCCGCCAACTCCTCAGGTAATCCTCTTGCTCTCGCGAGAGGGTATCTATCTCTATGCCCATGGACCTGAGCTTTATCCTAGCTACCTCCTCGTCGATCGACCTAGGTACCGGTATCACCTGAGGCGGAATCTCCCCCTTTCTCCTTATGAGGAACTCAACACTTAAAGCTTGGTTTGAAAAGCTCATATCCATCACTTCACTCGGGTGCCCTTCAGCAGCCACTAAGTTCACTAACCTTCCGCTCGCGAGAAGGTAGACCCTCCTACCATTGGGGAGCAGGTACTCAGTTAGGTTCTCCTTCAGGTCCCTCTTAGCTAGGGCCATCAGTTCGAGGTCCTTCAGAGAGACTTCGACATCGAAGTGCCCAGCGTTCGCAAGCAAGACACCGTCCTTCATCAAGCTCATGTGCTCAGCTCTTATTACATCCCTATTGCCAGTAGCTGTAACGAAGATATCACCTATCTTAGCGGCTTCACGCATCGGCATGACTATGAAGCCATCCATGGCTGCCATGAGAGCTCTTATAGGATCTACTTCTGTCACTATGACCTTAGCACCCATCCCTCTAGCTATAGAGGCGATTCCCCTTCCGACGTAACCGTAACCCGCTACTACGAACCACTTACCCGCGAGCATGATGTTAGTAGCCCTTAATATACCGTCTATCGCGCTTTGCCCAGTACCGTAAACGTTATCAAAGTTCCTCTTAGTCTCAGCATCGTTCACAGCTATTATAGGGTACCTGAGCTTACCCTCCCTCTCGAGAGCTCTCTCCCTCAGGACCCCTGTGGTGGTCTCCTCAGTGCCTCCTGATATCCCGTCAGCGTAGCCCTTCTCGTGAGCTATTACGGTCAGGTCCCCCCCGTCATCCATAGTTATATCCGGCCTAGCTTTGAGGCATTCCTCTATAGCCCATAGGTACTCTGAGTCTGACATACCCCTCCAAGCGTAGACCTCTATACCCTCGTCCGCTAGAGCAGCTGCGACGTCATCCTGAGTTGATAGTGGGTTCGACGGTACGAGGAAGATATCGGCACCTCCATCCCTGAGAGCAAGCATGAGGACTGCTGTCTCCTTCGTTACGTGCATGCTGGCCGATATCCTGATTCCCTCTAGAGGTTTCTCCCTCATGAACCTCTTTGATATTTCCGATAGCACCGGCATGTGGACTCTAGCCCACTCTATCGCTCTCCTTCCCCTCTCAGCGAGACTTGAGTCCCTAACCTTCGGCAAGCTCATCCCTCCTTCTTCGTTATCTGGACGATCCAGTAACCCCCTTTCTCAGAAACGGATCTGAGAACATGGCCAGTCCTCCTGATCCACTCATAGAGATCATCGATGCTCTCTTTATCCCCAATTAAAAAGCTGATAGTCTCTCCGGGTGACGACTTACTGACAATCTTAGCTATCTGCACTATGCTCCTAGGGCTTCTCATGCTCCTAAGGTCTACTGGCTTTGTCAAGAGGTGACTCTCCTCCCTAGGGCTTGGTATATTAGGGAATCACCTAAACCCTCTTTAACTATCTTGTACATAAGGAAAGCATCCTCCCCGTCTGCATAATAGAAGGGGATTATCCCTAACTTCTTGTAACCTAGCTTCTCGTATAGTCTTATCGCAGGTTCATTGGAGACCCTGACCTCTAAGTAGATAGCCTCCGAACCGTACGTGAGCAGCCCCTCCTCTGCTTTTAACATTAGAGCTTCGCCTATCCCCTTCCTCCTGTGCTCTTTGCTCACAGCTATGGAGAGCACATGTCCTAAGATCAACGTGGAGCTCTTGGTATAATGGGATTCAACTCTACACATGACGTAACCGATCACCTTACCGTCATTAGTTTCAGCAACAAAGAAACTATTCGGAAACCTCCTGTAGTTTTCCATAAAGAAGTAGCTAGGATAATTCTCAGGTAGAAATATTTTGTTTATTTTCTCAACATCCTCCAGATCCTCCGGCTTGAACTGTCTTATCCTGTAGCTGGATAGCATCGATATGTCGTATCTAGTTTAAAGTAATAATAACTTCCTGGGAATGACCCTACGGGATCTGATCGATCAAGATTTATATATCACAACGATGTAACTACAGGGAAATAATTTAAATTATAAGCAATATAGTTTGCATATTTTTACTTTATGCAAGAGTATCAACTGTCAACCTGCAGCCGCCGTCACTAAGGATCTCCCCTCCCTAGAGTCGCTTGGGTAAATGGTCTTCCATGCTCTTTAATCAACGGTTGTTAGCTAAGTTAACCATTGAACCAGCTCTTAGATAGATCTCGATTCTAAGCATCACGTTAAAATCCTCTTGACGCTATTAGTAGAGGTGAACAATGGGCAAAGAGGATCTCGATGAGAGAGTAGCTGAGAGGGAAGAGTTAGAAGAAAGGATAAGGGAGCTTAACAAAATAGCTGGAAAGTTAAGTAAGGAAGTCGAAGGGTTGAACGCGAGGTATCAGATGCTCATTAAGTGGGTAGAGGAGCTGCAGAGAAGGAAACTCTCGCTCGAACAGGACATAACGGACAAGAGGTCTCTAATGGAGCAGTTGGAGTTTCAGATAAAGGAGCTAGAGAAGGATTTAGATGCGCTCAAGGAGGGGAGGGAGAGGTTGAGAGCTGAACTGAATTCGATGGAGGCCAGGAGGTCCTCTTTAGAATCAGAAGTGGCATCAATGGAATTGAGGCTATCTACTTTGAAAAGCGAGGCTTATA
>JAVQRZ010000248.1:0-1888 GCA_033582115.1 Candidatus Korarchaeum sp.
TGAGTTTAGCTAGCGTGCTCTTCCCAGCTCCGTTGTTCCCAAGTAGAGCGATCCTCTCTCCCTCCCTCACCTCTAAGCTCAGGTCCCTTATGACCTCCCTCCCATCGTAATCGAAGCTCAAGTCTTCTATCTTGATGGCTATAGCGTCGCTCTTAGCTCCTTCCCTAACCTCCTCGGTACGATACTCCTCACAGTTCCTGACGAGGACCCTAGCGGGGATCTTCACTATCCCCAGGAGCTCCCTCAGCTCCTCCTCCCTCCTTATCTCTCTCACTAACCTCCCCTCGTCCATGAACAGTACCCTATCGACCCCTACCTCTAGCACCTCCTCAGTCCTATGCTCAGCGATTACTACGGTCTTCCCCCTGTCCTTGAGCATCCTGATCTGCTCCTGGACCAACTTAACCCCTTCGCTATCTAAGTTAGCTAGGGGCTCATCCATAAGCACTAGCTTCGGATTCATCGCTAATATGCCAGCTATAGCTACCCTCTGCTTCTCTCCTCCACTCAACTCGTTCACGTCCCTCTCCCTCAGGTGGAGTGCGTTCACACTAGTGAGCGAACTCTCGACCCTCCTCTTGACGTCTTCCCTAGCGAGGCAGATGTTACATGGTCCGAAGGCAACGTCATCCTCTACTTTGGGGAGTACTAGCTGCTTGCTCACCTCTTGAATGACTGTTCCCACTAATTTGGAGAGCTTTGAGAGACTAGCTCCCTTCACCGTGATTCCGAAGACCTTCACCTCTCCCTCGTAAGTCCCCTCGTACCTATTGGGGATGAGACCGTTCATGGCTCTGATCAAAGTGGACTTCCCGCAGCCGCTCCTCCCTAAGAGGAGTACTGTTTCCCCTTCCTCTATCTTGAGTGAGACCCTCTTGAGAGCGGGCTCCTCCTTGTTCGCGTAAGTGAAGGTGAGATCCTTTATCTCTACGGCCACAGCAAGAGGTACTACCGTATTTTAAAAGCCTTATATAGTGGCTCAAAGCTCCGGAGAGCTTATATTAGTGAGTTTTAGGATCACTTTACTTTGACAACGTTTAAATCATCAAAGTGGCTCCTCTAGCTGAACGGGTGAGCTAACTGAAAGGTGTAAAGCTCCCTATGGATTGGATAGAGAAAGCAGACATATTCCTCGAAGATGCTGAGAAGCACCTAGCTGAGGGGCACTTCTGGCTCGCGTGTTTCGAATCTCACCAGGCTGCTGAGTTCTACTTGAAGTCCTTGCTGGTAGCAATAACTGGATTTCACCCTTACACACACGATCTATCGGAATTGCTAGACGCTTTGATCGGAGTTGGTTTCAACTCGAATGAGGAGATTAAGATAGCATCCGAGATCTTAACCCCACATTACACGTTATCTCGGTACCCGGGAAAGCGTGCCATAAGTTACACTAAGGAGAGAGCTGAGAGGTGCTTGAGATCAGCCAAGTTGATAGTAGGTTGGGTGAAGGAAGTTGCAGATCCATGAGCTTAGGTCACGCCTGCTCAAAGAGGTATCTAAGAGAGTGATCGAGTGGCAGGAGGTATTTGAGCTTTACGTCGAGGAGGTGTGCGGAAGTGGGCTCGTAAGAGAGCTCTATCTAATCGGTTCTAGGGCTAGAGGCGAGCACTCTTCCTCCAGCGATTTCGACCTATTGGCTGTCGTAAGCAGGGAGGAGGACCCGCTGGAAGTAGCTGAGAGACTCAGGTCCTTGAGGAAGAAGAGTTTCCCACTGGACCTCTTGATCCTGAGTGAGGATGATTTGGAGGACCCTATCTACAGCGAGATGCTCAAGGACAAGAGGAGGTTATGCTGAGTGCCTAGAGATCCTTCTTAGGATTTTTTAGGAGAGATAGGGACCTCAAGCGGTAGGGTCCCGAGTAGTAGAACCACTATGGAGCATGTA
>JAVQRZ010000249.1:0-5919 GCA_033582115.1 Candidatus Korarchaeum sp.
GCTCCAGAGCCACCTCCTATAGGATTTATGATGACATCTAAATCAGGCAGGTCCTCCAAGTTCTCCAAATGCATGGTAGCAACTCCTGCATAAAGGATGGGCTCATTAACCCCGTGGACGAATAAGTAGCCTCTCTCCTTAGCTAGCTCCTCTGCGAAGCTACTAGCCTGCTCGTAAACATCACCGTGGAAGATCACATCAGCTCCTAAGTCTCTTATAGCTTTCACCTTCACATCGGGAACGTTCCTAGGCATCACTATGATCACATCAGCTCCTACGAGCTTCCCCGCGAAGGCGATTGACTGACCGTGGTTCCCAGTAGAGGCAGCTATCAACCCTCTCCTAACGGCTTCATCTTTTCTCAACATAGCGAAATAGACCCCTCCTCTGACTTTGAAAGCTTTCGTTGGCTGGAGGTTCTCTAACTTCAGGTAAACGCTGCAGCCGAGCGCTTCCGAGATCCTCTTAGAGTAGATCAGAGGGGTCCTCGGGAGGTATCTTGAGACGATGCTCCTAGCCTTAAATACGTCCCTGAGACTTATCATCCTCTACCCCAGCTTAACTCAGGTTCCTTAATTTAACTTATATGAATCGGTATCGAACAGAGGGTTAGCGAACCCCTCGGGTCATCTATCAACGTAATGCATCATGACCAGTGAAGATATGCACGTACTCAACTAACGGGTCATACGCTACGACCGTTACCTCATCTTTCAATTAACGTGAAAAGGTTATTTTTAGCTTGCCCATTATACTGGAGGATGGAGATGCGTATCCTGCAAGGTCTCATCATATTGAGCCTCTTAACGCTCCCGATAGCGCAGCTCTCATGCGTACCCATAAAGATAGACGTTCCTATCTACGTCCCAGCCGGCTTTCCGGTGAGTGGAACTGTCTGCTTAACATCTCAGATAGCTTCTAACCTTAAGGCGAAGCTTTATGTAGATGGTTCTTTCTTCCAAGAGGGTGTAGCAGATGAGATGGGGTGCTACAAGGTTACCATAAATCCCCTGACGCCTGGGAGTCATTTACTTCATGCAGAGATATTCAGAGGGGGTGAGAAGGTAGCTGAGATAGAGGCTAAGGTGATAGCGATAAAGGGGATGCTCCTAGTGGGACCTCAACCTTTAACTGAGATAAGGAGGGGTGAGAGGAAGGAAGCTATTCTCACGATTGAGAACAAAGCCCCTCTAAACTTGAGCAACGTGGCTCTAGAGATAGAGGCTCCTTTCTCGATTTTCGCTGAGAGGATGATGAGGGTGAGGGACTTCGCTGTCTACGGGAGGATAGGCGACCTCCCTATGAACGGCTCGAAGAGCGTGAAGCTTGTCTTAGCCGTGCCTAGGGAGTTCAGGCCTGGAAATTACGATCTCAAGATCAACATGAGTTATGAGATAGCTTCCTCTAAGTACAGCGTCCTTCTGAAGAATAATGTGATCGTGTTAAATGAGACCTACACAGCAGCTGCGGAGACTGAGAGGGCTGTGCTTAGATTTCTAGAGGTGCTGATAGCTGTAATAACGATTTTGATTGCAGCTATCCTCCTCTACGTCTGGAGGCGCAGGGTCGGTAAAGCGTAAAAAATCGAGCGGCAACTATCCCTAGGGATAGCTATGGAGATAGAGGAGATAAGCGGTGTTAAAGTAGAGAGGATAGGTGCTCATAGCCATGTAAAGGGTTTAGGTTTGGATGAGAATGGGAAGGCTAAGTTAGTCGCTGACGGACTAGTGGGTCAGGCGAGGGCTAGAGAGGCAGCGGGCCTAGTCGTGAAGATGGCTAAGGAAGGAAGACTCAGCGGTAAAGCTGTGCTGCTAGCTGGTCCACCTGGGACCGGGAAGACAGCGATAGCAGTAGCTATAGCTAGGGAGCTGGGCGAGGGGGTGCCCTTCATCCAGCTGAGTGGCTCTGAGATATACAGCGCTGAGAGGAAGAAGACCGAGGTGCTGATGGAAGCGATGAGGAAGGCTATAGGAGTCAAGGTTAGGGAGATGAGGAGAGTCTACGAGGGGGAGGTAGTGGAGTTGGATGTGAAGACAGGCTCAAGCCCTTTCAACCCGTTCGTCAAGGTGCCTCAGGAAGCTGTGATAACTCTGAAGACTACTAGCGAGGAGAAGAGACTCAGAGTAGGACCAAACGTAGCTAGGCAGTTCGTCGAGTTCGGGGTGAGTGAGGGAGATGTCGTTATGATAGATGCTGAGAGCGGTAGGGTGTCGAGGATAGGCAGGGCTAAGGGATCCCACTCATACGACTTGGAAGCTGAACAGATCGTTCCTAGACCTGAGGGTACTGTACTGAAGGAGAAGGAGTTCGTTTACGTGATGACTCTCGATGACTTAGACAACATGCTAGCTAGAAGGAAGGGAGGCAGCATATTCTCCCTCCTCTTCGGGGTAGGGGAGAGGGAGATAGACCCTGAGGTCAGGGCTACTGTCGATCAGCAGGTCAGGGATTGGGTTGAGGCAGGGAGGGCTGAGATAATCCCCGGCGTGATGTTCATAGACGATGCTCACATGATGGACATAGAAGCGTTGAGTTTCATAAGCAGAGCTATGGAGAGTGAATTAGTCCCTATAATAATATTAGCGACGAACAGAGGGATAACTAGGATAAGAGGGACTGAAATAGAGGCTCCTTTCGGTATGCCCTTGGACCTGTTGGACAGGCTGGTAATAATAGTCACTGATAAGTACAGCGGGGATGAGATAGAGCATATATTGAGGATAAGGGCAAAGGAGGAAAGCATAGAGTTGAGCGAACAAGCATTGAAGTTTCTCAAGAAGCTAGGTGAGGAGAGATCCCTGAGGTATGCTGTCCAGATACTTGGAATAGCTGGAGTGAAGGTTAGGTCAGAGGGGAGGAAGGAAGTGGACCAGAGGGATGTGGAAGAAGTAGCATCTAGGTTCAGTGACGTCAAGGAAGCTGTAGATCACCTCAAGAAGTATGAGGAAGAGTTGTTGAGGTGATATTAAGTCATTTGACTAAAATTATGACGGCAACCCTAACTCCCTCATTTTTAATAACCCCCAGCTGAGCTCTCAGGTGAGAACGTGTCGAGGCACCTTTGCGTCGTCGCTATACTCTTAATCCCCTTAGCTTTAGCTGAAGCAAGTCCATCGATAACATGGTACGACTCTCTGGAACTCCTGCCCTCTCCTCAGATAGACGTGAAGTCTTTGAGCATTCAAGTTTCTAGCTCCGATCTCATCTTAACTGTGGAGACCTACTCCTACTCGGACCCGAAGCCGGATTACTATACAGGGAGGATCTTCATTGACGTAAAATCAGGAGGGGATCCTAGGGATATCAAGGGAGCTGACTACCAAATAACCTTCTACTTGAGCCCTTTGAACTCCTCAGATAGAGGGTGCGCAGTCCTATCTTACAATGACGTGAAGCTCCAGTGGGAGGAGTCCAAAGTGCTATCTTGCTCAGCTCAGATCTCAGGAGGGAGGATGATTATCCAAGGTGAGGACTTCGGGAAGTACATGAGCCTGACCTCCTTCAGGCTGAGGGCTTTCTTCGACTCCTTGAGGAAGGATACCTACAGGAAGTCATACTTCCTTTCCAACAGCGGGAGAGCGACTTTAGATGGCGATTATAGTGAGTACAAGATTCCGTTGATATCGAATCAACCCGTAAACACGTTTTCCTCAATAAATTACAGGGAGATATACGCTTTAGACGACCTATCTAGGCTATACATAGCCTTAGTGCCTTCCAGTAAGGAAGGGGTCGCTTGTGAAATCAGGGGTGTCAACTCGAGGCTCACTAGGAACTATTTCATCGATATCGACTCAGACAGGAACGAGACCAATGGGGTAGATCTGACTGCTGGCTACAGTTACACCTGCGCCCTGAGGGAAGGAGGTGGTTCCCATTCGCTGTTTACACTGGGTCTGGAGAGATAGTTTCTTTAGGCAAGGCTGTTGAGCTATCAGTGAAAGTCTCCTACCATCTCTAGGGAAGCTAAGTTACAGCGGATTCGATATAATCCTCAAAGTAACTCTGATCTACAGGGACTCCGTTCCTGACTCAGGCTGGATCGTCTACGGTAGCAACTTACCTAACGCTAAGGACCTTGAGGTAACTGGAAACAAGGTGGACGTGGAGATGAACAAGGACCTCGCTAGCTACTTCAAGTCGATAGGTTCAGCGAGCGGCGTCCTCAGGGTAGGCTTAGGGGGACCTGCTACCGACCCATCTTACTCAGCTGATAAGTCAGTGAGGTTTCTGAAGGGAGAGGACGGGCTCTACAGAGGAGTTGAGTTCAACGGGAGGAGCTACTGGGCGAGCTATGGGCAGAAGGACTACGCTGTAGTGAAGGTGGTAAGGATAGGCGAGGGCTACTACTACTCGGTAGCAGGTGTGACTAGGTACGGAACGAGGGCTGGGATCATGTGGCTCTCTCAGAACGCTCAAGCACTCTCGCTAGGTTCAACTTACCTCATCAGTTGGGTGGACGAAGGTGATGGTTCGGTGGAGTTAAGCGAGATCAGCTTAGTTGACGTCAGCAGTTGACACAGGGGTTAAATCGAGGGACTCGAGGTCTTAGCGGTGGGGACCGCTGTAGTCAGAGGGGGAGTTACTAACGTGGACGTGAGGAGGGTAGGATGACCTTCGCGATTCTCTTGAGTAGGAAGTTCGGAAATTCGTGAGCGAAACGATGCCTGTAGAGGCTGAGGGAGCAGGGAGCTCGGAAAACCAGCAATGCTCACTTAGAGGGGAAGAAGCTAAGAATCTGCCCTGAGGGGAGGATAGCAAGTTAGGTATAAAGATCTAACGGTTCTTCAGTTCAGTAAGTCTTAAGGCGTAGGTTGAGATAGGGCAGACTTCATTGCACTTCCCGCACCGGCTGCAGAGCTCTTCGAATATCTCAATTTTATGATCTATCTTTATAGCGTTGCTCTCACAGTACTCCAAGCAGATCCCACAGTTGCTACACAACTTAGCCCTAGCTACTAACTTCAGGATCTCGATGGGATCACCCTTGAACGAGATCTTGAACTCACCGCTTGGAGAAGGATTAACGCTAAGCACATCAGACCTTTTGAGCGTCCTAGAGAGCTTAACTAACCTATCTCGGTCTAACTCCTCTACGCAGATAGAGGAACCATTGAGTGAGAACCTCAAAAGAGCTTTCTTACTGAATCTACAGAGCTTTTTCATTCTCTCTGGTGGATCAACCCATCTCCAAACCCCGTACTTGAGCCAGCATTCACCGTAACCCATCTCAGAAGCGTAACTCCTGAGGAATCCCTCCCATCTCTCCCAGAGGTGGTTGTACTTCGCCTTGAGCTTCTCGAAGTCGGAGAGCCTGGAGGCAGGGCAGATGTAACAACCTAACCTCTCGAAACCCTCGAAGTACAGAGGGTTCACTTCGACATTCCTTATACTTATGTAGAGCCATGTCTGCAAGTTGCTCCAATCGTTGATAGGCGCTGCTGTTAGTATTCCAGGGAGCCAGCTGTTCTCCCAAGAGCGTGGGCTCTTCATCCTAGCTGAGGATTCGTACTTCCTCTGTCCCACTAAGGTGAGAGCGGGCTTTAAGCCCTTCAGGGCTCTGTAAGTTGGGGTGAGTTTCAGCAACTTGCAGCACCACCTGTAATCCCTAGCTGGGGGACCAAAGTAATCCAAGCTCCTCCAGAAGGAATCACCAGCTCCTCCTACTATATCGCATCCTACCCTCTCCACGAAGCTCATGGTCTCAGGTAGCTCGAGACCCGTATCGTTGAAGTACACTAAGAACTCGAGATCGCTCCTCCTGATCAATTCCAGTAAAGTTGAGCTGTCCTTCCCTCCCGAGAATGATATTATAATTTTTCTCCCTTTAGAGACCCTCCAGATAATCCTTATCGATTCGAACTCCTTGGAGAGTACGTAAGGCTCGTTAATGGAAACGACCTTCTTCCAGCTACTTCT
>JAVQRZ010000250.1:0-7354 GCA_033582115.1 Candidatus Korarchaeum sp.
GTAATAAGGGTTATTGTAACCTCTCAGAGGAGATCGGTTAGACTCACGGTACAAGCATAGGTGAGGGATAACTGCAACGTGACTAGTTATAACATAATTTAAGCAATCAGGACAAGCATGGAAACCACTATTGAGGGCTAATAATGAAGGAGGAGATGAATACTTAATTACTGTAACGACAAACGGGTTGATCATTCCTGCGAGGTGAGCTTCATAAAAGGGTTTATCTCTCTACCTTACGGTTATAACAAATATAGGGTAAAGCTGATAAGAGGTAATTAACATAGCTAGCAAGTAAAAACCGAAGAGGGTACCCTGCTACGAGAGGCTCTCAATATAACCCTAAGATATGCGACCTGTAGTTAACCTAAACAAGAGACGCTGCCCCTTCATAAAAACTCCGCGGTAGCATCTCGCTTAAGCTGTGGGGACCTTAGCTGCTCAGATCTCAAAGATTTATGCTCACTGAGGTGTAGTCCCTTCGAGTAAATCCATTATGAAAAGCTAAAGAGCAACTAGCTCACCCTTGAGCTAGGGATTGCTTGAATTCAACAAGGGCTGAGGTCCTGAGGAAGCTGGGCATAAGTCCTCTGAACGACGATTGCTTCGAGATCCTCGCGACTAGCTTGAAGTACTTATTGAAATATGATAATAGCTTAGAATCGCTAGTAGACTGGGATGCTCCTGTCCTCCCAAAGCTAAGCAGATTAGGAGCTGAGGAGATGAGACTCATAGAATCGGAAGTTGAGAGGACAAAGGTAACACTCAAGGAGTGCCAGATCAGGGTTCAAAGGTTAATACCAAGCGATATCAGGAAGAGGTTCTCAGCTTACTACACTTCTGATCTGGGAAGGGAGGTCATAGCTTCGCTCAGCTCAGAGCTCCTCGGTTGTAAGGAAGCTACCGTGTTAGCGGATCCCTTCTTGGGCTCCGGCTCACTACTGACTTCTGCTATCGAGAGGATAGGGGGGGAGAAGGTCGAGTACGTCTGGGGAGTTGAACCCTTACCCCTACCGGCGCTAGTAGCTTACGCTTCATTAGTCGATTCTCTAAGGGGGAGGAAGGGTTCCGTGAAGGTCTTAGTAGGTGATTCTTTCGAGCTGGTACCTGAGTTCCTCCCTCAGGAGCTATTGAAGGCTGATGCTGTGCTCACGAACCCTCCATTCACCCGCTGGAGAAACTTGGAGTCGAGCTACAGGGAGCGTTTGATCTCGCTATCAATAGAACTAGGCTACGGAACCTACTTAACTAGGAGGGAAGTGAGCCTCCAAGTCATCTCGATGTTCCTATGCGATCATATCCTCAATGAGAAAGGATCCCTCATCTCCGTCATCCCCGCATCTACTCTCTACACTATCTACGGTAAGGGGATAAGACGCTTGCTCAGGGAGAGGTACGCAGTGCATAAGCTCGTCAGCTCTAAGCTCAACTCATCCTTCTCAGAGGGAAGTGAATTCAAGGAGGTGATAATAGCTGCTACCAAGGGAGGGAGCTGGGTGGAGACTGCGTTCATCGAGTTAAGCGAGCAAAGTGCTGACGCAGTATATACGCTAGTAGACCTCAGAAACTTACCGCGTTTCCTAGATATCAACTGGTTGGTCTTTTTAGCTGATAAAGGGTTGAGAGAAATGCTGAACGAGGTCCTAGAGGAGGGTCTCACGAGAGGGAGCTTGAAGTACGGTAGCGAGCTGCTCGACGGAAGGATGGTAAGAGGGATCGAGATGTACGGTCCTGACTTCTTCTTCCTGCCTAACAGGTTCTGGAGTATCATTGAGGAAGAGGAGGATCACTTAAGGATAGCAGGAGGGGGGAAGGAGCTCTCTATAAGCAAGGAGTTCCTAGTGAGAGCTTTAAGGAAGCCTAGTTTCTACGCTAAGATCATAAAAGCTGAAGCTAATAGCTTTATGCTCTCGATTCCATCTTTAGATGTACATGAGCTCCCTCAGGAGCTCAGGTGTTACGTAGAGTGGGGGTTGAAGTCTGGTGCAGTAGGACCTGCGTTGAGGAGCAAGGGTCGGCGTTGGTACAGCCACGTGTGGAAGCAGATCGCAGCTAAGGAACCTTACGGGAGGGTTTTCCTGCCTGATAAGGTCGATATCTCTTTCAGAGGTAGGAGCGTGTTCGCTAACTACAGCGAGGAGGAGGTAGCTGCTTCTAAGGACTTCTATATAATCAGAGGTGTAAGCGAGATCGCAGCTAAGATCCTAGTGGGGTGGTTCAACAGCACGATCTTCCTGTATGTCTTAGCTCTACTCGGGAGGAAGATATCCAATACTTGGACGAGGTTCCTGGAGAACGACTACTTTGAGCTTCCCATCCTGAACTTCAGCGACGCGAGGAACTTCAAGGTAGTTGAAAGCGTTGACAGGATGCTTAAGCTCGAACTACCGCCCATCTGGGATCAGATAGGTGAAAGCTACAGGTATGAGCTGGACCTAGCTGTAGCTGAGTTCATCGGTCTGGAGGAACCGGAGGGATTCATCGAACATCTCTACGAAAGCACTCATGCTATACTCGTTCTCAAGAGTCCCAAATGAACGTCCGCGATCTCCCTAGTATTTGTGAAATTAATTATTAAACTTCGATATTATTA
The DNA here is from genome assembly GCA_033582115.1 of Candidatus Korarchaeum sp. Classification (GTDB taxonomy): domain Archaea; phylum Korarchaeota; class Korarchaeia; order Korarchaeales; family Korarchaeaceae; genus Korarchaeum. The sequence goes on from JAVQRZ010000250.1 coordinate 2,594, forward strand.
TTTAATTAATTAATCATTGAATTCTGTTAAATATATTATTTTATTAGTTCTTTATAAAAAGATATATTATTAAACTTAACTAAAAAGATAACATAAATATAGAGTAGCAGGATCGTAACGTGGTGATTTTTGATGAGTGGTATAATCGGTCCGAAGATCGTAACATCCGTTCCGGGACCTAAGGGTAAAGCGATAATAGAACGTCATCATAAGAGCATGGCCACGACGACTAACGACCCTGAGTTCATGCCTCTCGTTATAGAGAAGGGAGAAGGAGTCTGGATATGGGACGTCGACGGTAACATCTACTTAGACTTCGCTACCGGCATAGGTGTCAATAACGTAGGGATAAGGCACCCTGAGGTGCAGAAAGCTATAGAGGATCAACTTGGGAAGATATGGCATGCCGCAGGTACTGACTTCTACTTAGAGAAGCAAGTGGAACTAGCTGAGAAGTTAGGTGAGATAGCTCCGGGTGACTTCCCCAAGAGGACCTTCCTGAACAACAGTGGGGCTGAGAGCAACGAGGCTGCTATCAAAATAGCTAGGTGGAGCACAGGGAGGAAACTGTTCATAGGGTTCATAGGGGCTTTCCACGGTAGGACTATGGGTGCTCTCAGTGTTACCGCTAGTAAGATAACCCAACGCTCTAGGTTCTTCCCTATGATGCCCGGAGTCTATCATGCGCCTTATCCGAACCCCTACAGGAACCCTTGGCACATAGATGGCTACGAGAACCCAGTGGAACTAGTCAACAGGGCTATAGAGTTCATAGAGGAGTACATGCTCAATAAGTACGTCCCTCCTGATGACGTCGCTGCTTTCATCTTCGAGCCCGTGCAAGGGGAGGGTGGGTACGTAGTACCCCCGAAGGGTTTCTTCACTGAACTCAAGAAACTCGCTGATAAGCACAGGATACTGCTGATAGACGATGAAGTCCAGATGGGTATGGGTAGGACGGGGAGGATGCTCTCTATAGAGCACTTCGGGATCGCTCCCGATGTGATAACGCTAGCTAAGTCGCTAGGCGGCGGTATACCGATAGGAGCTACCGTCTACAGGAGCGATCTGGACTTCGGAGTTCCTGGAGCTCACAGTAACACATTCGGAGGTAATGCTGTCGCTTGTGCAGCAGCGATAGCTACGATAAACGTCGTCCAGAAGCTGCTGCCAAACGTAGCTAAGCTAGAGAGGGTGTTCAGGGAGAGATTGAGCGAGATGAGGGAGAGATACGAGGGCATCGGTGACGTCAGGGGCATAGGACTCGCTTGGGGGGTAGAGTTCGTGAAGAATAGGAAGACTAAGGAGTACGCGAAGGCTGAGAGGGATAAGATAGTACTTGAAGCTCTAAAGAGAGGGCTCGTGATGCTGCCCTGCGGTGCTAGTACGATAAGGATAATCCCAGCTTTGGTTATGACTGAGGAGCAAGCTAAGCTAGGATTGGATATATTCGAGCAAGCGATCAAAACTGTCCTCAAGTAACCCTTTATTTTTTAGCTCCCCTTGAGTTCGATGCTACCTCTAGCTAGCGAGCTCAAGGTACTCAGGATAGGGAGTAAGTACCTAGTGGTGATCGGTTTGAGGGGAGAGGCTCCTCTCAAGCTTAAGGGGAACGCAGCTGTAATACCCACTTCCTCTTTCTACTCCCTCAGGCATCTAGTGATGGCTGCCTTGAGGGCGATCAGGGCTTTTCATCATGGGGTCAACATATCGGATAACTTCGCTTATGAGTTGGGAATATGCCTTCTGGGGGTGAAAGAGGTATCCAAGGTCATGGAAGAGCTCTCTCGGAGCAACAGTGAGTATGCTTTCGTCTCTTACTGTGATGAGCTTGAGGGTTGTTTAAGACCTCTGGTTAGCTTACTGATGAGAGGATTCACACCAGCAGAGGTTGTGCCTCGCTACGAGCCTGAGAAACTCCCGAGTTGCACTGGGAACTACGAGTGTCTCGCTATGGAGCAGGGAATCGTCGTCGAGTTGGAGAGATAGCTATTATATATACTGAGGGTTAACTCAGGAGGGACCATGTCCTCAGATGACTACCTTCAAGCTAAGGCTGAGGAGATACTAGCTGAGTTGAATCAAGTCTTAGTTCAGTTAGCCAGCTTGAGATCTGAGTACAGCTCTATTGACGAAGCTATAAGGAGACTTGAGAAACTCCCTGATGCTAGCGAGGTCTTCGAGAGGGTCGGTGTGCTCTACATAAGGAGGGATAGGGACTCAGTCCTCCTCGACCTCAAGGCAACCAAGGAGACCTTAGAAGCCGCCATAAGGTCCTTGGAGAGGAAGGAGAGGGACCTCAGGGAAACCTTGGGTAGGATGGCCGGTCCTACTCGAGGTAGTTGATGAGACTCTCCTCAAAGCTCCTCTTCATAGCCTTGGGTATCTGAGCGCCTGCAGCTTGCTTGTGACCTCCTCCCCTACCTCCGACGCTGCTAGATGCTCTCCTCATCACATCATCTAGGTCTAACTCCTGGGAGGCTTTAGCTGTCAGCCTAACTGAGACCTTGAGTACATCCTCCTGAGTCTCAGCGTAACCCACTACTAGCTCAACATCCCTCATGTTCCTGCTAAGCATAGAGGTCAGGGTCCCTATCACGGTGTCCTGGGCTAACCCCTCATCTATGAAAGCGATCCTTCCAACTACCCTAGGCTTGAGGTCGCTGAGGAGCTTCGATAAGTAGCTCCTGTACTCTTGTTGCACCTCCACTACCCTGTTTAGCAACTCCCCCCTGATGCCTGAAGCGAGCAGGGCCCCTAGGTAACCCTTACCCATCCTCCCGCAAGCGTTCAGAAGAGTTGAGAAGCTAGCTAGGTCCCTCAAGGGGGACCCTCTCGGCTCCCTCAGGTTCAAGTAGATATTACCTATCAGTAACTTAGCTTTATCTAAGCTTCCGATCCTCTTCACGAGTTCGTTCATTATATTCCTCTTCTGATCCTCCGTCAGATCTGAGAGCGTGACCCACTTCTCTCCTATCTTTATCGGTATGCCTGCGGACTCAACTAAGCTGAGAGCACCAGCTGAATCGTTCGAGATCCCCCTTATGAACGGGTCCACGGTCCTCTCCAAGGAGGGGACGAGTGGGTAATCGGGTCCACCGAAAAGCTTTATGTCCCTCCTGACCTCAACAAACCCTCTCTCTACAGCCCAGTTCAGTATCAACTCATTCAATCCCTTGAAGCCACCGTCCTCTTGAACATCCCCTAGAGCGCCCACTAGAGCTATAGGGGCCATCGATATGTCTCCGAGGAGCTCCTTCTGTATGAGGAAGCAGATACCCGAAGAGCTGATCTCTTGATCCCCATCGATACCTTCTAGGAAGGGATTCAACAGGTTGATCCCGCTAGTATCAGGAGGGGGCTTGTGATGATCCACCACGAAGACCTTCCCACCTAGTGACCTGAGCAGTTCCAAATCACCCGACCCTAGGTCCAGGAATAGGTAGGTGCTGTAGTTACCTTTCCTCAGTTCCTCCACTAGGGATTCACTCAAGTACTTAACTACGCTCAAGTGGAAGGGGACGTTCAGTCTCTTGAGCGTGGATATCATTATACCTGCTGAACTAAGACCATCAGCATCTAAGTGTGAGACGATTCTCACATTGGCATCTCTTAAATTTGAATAAAGCTCCTTAGAGAACTCCTTAGCTCTAGAGAGAAAGGAGTTTATTGAGACGTTCATCTCAAGCTGCGTAGAGCTCAGTTAACTCCGGGCTGTAACGCCAATCGGGTGGAAGCTTCCCTACCCTCTTATAATACTTCACGAGCCTTCCTATCTTGGACTCCGTGAGTATCAACCCTCTCTTAGCATGCAGGTCCTTCTTATGCTCTTCCAAGTGTTTCCTTATCCTGTAGGCTTTGTTTATGAGTCTCATGAGGTCCTCTGGTATCTTAGGGGCTACACCGTTCTCCTCAAGCACCTCAGTCACCTTCTTGCCCAAGATCCTCTTGACCAAGGGGACGCCGTACTCATCCCTCAGCATCATCCCTATCTGGCTCGAGGGGATACCTCTCTTCCCCAGCTTGACAATCAGCTCCTCTATTTCCTCCTTCTTCAGTGGTACCCAGTCTAGTGGGGTCATCTTAGTAGGTCTTTTAGATTCTGATTTACCTCTCTTCCTGCTGTGAATCCTAGCCATATTTACGCACCTCATTGCAGAAGCGTTACCCCTATTTTTAACTCTATCGGTAGTAACGCGGGACGTACTTGCTTAAAATTCCTGAAAATTGTTAATTAAATGCATTATACTCTTAAAAATCTTATTTTTAATAAGTAAATAGTAAATTATGAATTCCATTAAACTCTCTTCTAGAAACATTTTTTCAAGAACTCCTCCAGTTTCTTACACGAGAGCCCCCTGTGGGAGAACAGATCCTTCCTCTTCCCGAGCTCACCGTATGTCAGGCCTCCTGAACCCTCAGGGATGAAGATAGGATCGAATCCCCACCCTCCTCCTCTCACAGCTTCGGCTATCTCTCCCCTCACCTCCCCCCTGAAGACCTCAACTCTACCTCTGAGGCTCAAAGCTATAGCGGAGGTGAATGTAGCCCCTCTTTCCTTGACCCCTTCCATCAGCTTCAGTATTCCAGAGTTCCCGATCCTCTTAAATACGTAGGAGGAGTAAGGTCCTGGGAATCCCCCTAGGCTGTCTATGAATAATCCGGAGTCCTCTATGAAGAAAGGCCTCCTCACGTAGGAGGATAACCACTTAACTGACGTCACTACTACCTCCTCGAGGTCCTCAAGTTGGGGCTCTAAGT
>JAVQRZ010000251.1:0-5933 GCA_033582115.1 Candidatus Korarchaeum sp.
GTAAGAAGGAGCTCCTGATAGCTGAGATAGAAGAACTGAGGAGGATAAGACAGGATCTGAGCCATGATGTAGGGAGCATATCGCAACAGGTTAAGGACTCCTCTGAGCTCCTGCTCAAGAAGCTATACCCAGCTGTCTCTAACATTGTGAAAATAGCTGAGCTTATTGAATCTAACAACGAGAAGATTACAGAGCTTATAGGAATTCTATCTGAGTTCTCAACAATTTTGAATAGCATTAACTCAAGAACTGAGCTGATCTCCATATTAGACAGGGAGATCGAGGATAGGAGGCGAAAGATAGAGCTCCTAGCATGCAGGGAGGGATCGCTAAGAGGTGAGAATATCTGAGGTTACATTAAAAAATCCTCGGTGTTAAGGGAGGAGGTGGTGCCATGAGTGCTGAGAAGGCGGAGAAGGTAATCAGGGATATCGAAATTAAACCACAACTAATAGATCAGATTAAGAAGGAAGTAGTCAGGTTGAGTTACGTAACGCCTCAATCCCTCGCTATGAAGTACAACATAAGGGTGAGCGTCGCTAGGAGACTTCTGAGGGATTTCGAGAAGGAAGGCCTCGTGGTCTACGTGGACGGGAACTCCAGGATAAGAATTTATATGGGTGCTAAGGCGAAAGCTGTGAAGGAGGGGTAATTTACTATTTAGAGCCCCCTCTTGAGGTGAAGCAGTATTGAAGGAGAGGATAGAAAGGATAGGGAGTTACACAGTGATCCTGAGATGGGGGAACTCCGAAGTAGTGAGAATGGAGCTCATCAGGCACCTATCCCCTATAACGATCGAGAGGTTCTACAGAAGCCTCCCTATCAAAAGTATGGTCGTGAACAGCGGTGAGCTTCTCTATATCTCAGCTCCTATAGATACCAGATCTGAGAAACCGAGGAGTTCGATGAGAAGGGGTCACGTAGCTTACTCACTATCCAAGAGGATGCTTGTAATAGCTCTCTCAGACGTCAGACTGAACGAGTCATTGAACCCTATGGGGAGAGTGGTTCACGGTATTGAGCTGGTAAGTGGGTTAAAGACAGGCACGAGTGTGGAACTGATGAGGATTTGATATCATTAATCTGGAAGGGGGCTCCGCTCTCTACCTTAAGTACGGGGATACGAAGGTCCTCTTGGATCCTGCTTCCTTATCTCTCTCCAAAAGAGATATCTGAGTTAAGAGGGTCAGATCTGATCATTTTTCACTCAAGAACACTAGATCACTTCAACTAGAGCTCACTTGAGGAGATGCTGAGGGAGTTCGATGCTAGTGTTGTGTGCAACTCCGAAGTTCACAGGCCCTGAGGAGAAGGTTCAGTGGAAGATTCCGCAAGTTGAAGTAGGGAGAGATTGTGGAACTCAGAGATACTAGAGTGCACGCGTTAAGATCGGTTCACCCGTGTCACCACCCTTGGTCCTATTACTAGAGATAGGGAGTATAGCTATCTTCCATAACGATATTACAGGGTTCTCCAAGAGGTTCCAAGCATTTTTCCCCTGGGGCCTTGCGTTCATCTCGGTGGGGATTCCCTTCACCTTCCAGCCCACCAGAAAAGCTATCAGGATAGCGGGGGCAGTGGTCTCATTCATTCCACGGCAACGACAGAGGGATCTCGAACTTCATCGATAGGATCAGAGCTTCTAAAATGAATGTGGAGGTAGTAGTCCCATCGGCAGGAGAGATGGTTAACTTAACTCTCTGAAGTGCTCCCACCCGCCCTCAGGGACCTCTAGAATATCATTCCCAATCCTCAGGTAAACACCTTCACGCTCGATAACCCTTCCTATCCTCAACGGCTCCAGGCCTAGGGGCTCCAATTCCTCTGTAACTTCTCGAATAAGCTCCTCTCTCACGGTGAAGACTATCTCGTATTCCTCTCCTCCGTGGAAAGCAGCTTCAACGATATCCGCATCCTTGAGCTTCAAGTACTCCTTCACCCTCTCATCTAACGGGAGCTCCTCCACCAGGAAGCCGTGACCACTAGCTCTAGAGAGCTCCTTTAACGACCAATAGAGGCCATCGCTACTATCAATAGTAGACGTAGCGTAGCGGGAGATCACTATACCCTCCTCTACCTTAGCCTCAGGTTCGTAGACAGCCCTGAGGACGTCCTCTTTCAACTGATCCGGTACGTCCAAGCCCTCTAGAAGGTGCTTGAAGCCGAGCCAAGTGAGCCCGAAGCTTCCTGTGGTCATCAGAATATCTCCTGGTTTAGCTCCATTTCTTCCCACAAGTTTCCCTTCTACCTTACCGAACGCGAAGCCCGATATCACGATCTCCTTGGATTCACTCAGATCCCCTCCCACTAGGTAAGTTCCGTACCTCCTCATAGCTTCCTCGAGACCCCTGAATATCGATAAGAAGTCCTCATCGGTGAGTTTCCTAGGTAAACCCAGTGAAGACATGAAGAGAACAGGCCTACCCCCTTTGGAAGCTATATCTGAGAAGTTGGCAGTAACGCACTTCTTAGCAAGCTGACTCAAACTCATCCCTGGGAGCAGGTCGGTGGATGAGGTAACCATATCCATTTTGAATATGTAAACACCCCGTTTCAGTTCTCTAGCTGAAGCATCATCTCTACCGAGCTTCAGCAATTCCTCAGGGTCCTCTGTGATGATCTTCACTATTTCATCTACTAACTCCCTCTCAGGTCTCACAGCACTATGAGAGTGCTTAATGTTAAATCCGTTACATAGCAGCATATTGGGTGTGAGTTATGGTTAGAGTAGTCATCATGGGTGCAGCCGGTCGAGACTTCCATAACTTCAATGTGTTCTTTCGGAAAAACGAGCACTACGAGGTGGTAGCGTTTACAGCAGCTCAGCTCCCGAACATAGCTGGCAGAGTCTATCCTCCTGAGTTAGCAGGTCCTCTCTACCCTAACGGGATCCCTATATACCCTGAGGAGGAGCTCCCAAGGATAATAAAAGAGAAAGAAGTGGATTTAGTTGTCTTCTCTTACAGCGACGTCTCCCATCAGTACATAATGGAGAGAGCAGCTCTCGCTCAAGCTTGCGGGGCTGACTTCATGCTGTTAGGACCGAAGAGCACTATGTTGAAATCAAATAAGCCGGTGATAGCTGTTACCGCTGCTAGGACCGGAGCTGGGAAGAGTCCAACGAGCAGAAGGGTCTCGAAGATACTTAGGAGCAAGGGCTTGAGGATCTCCGTGATCAGGCACCCTATGCCTTATGGGGACCTGAGGAAGCAAGTGGTCCAGAGATTTGCGTCTTTAGAGGATCTAGATAGGTATAACGCAACTATAGAGGAGAGGGAGGATTACGAACCTCACTTAAGATTAGGTAATGTCGTCTTCGCTGGGGTAGACTATGAGAAAATACTCAGGGAGGCTGAGAAGGAGAGCGACGTCATACTGTGGGACGGAGGGAATAACGACTTCCCGTTCTATAAGCCCGACCTCATGATAACAGTTGTCGATCCACTTAGAGCAGGCCATGAGCTAACTTACTGGCCCGGGAGCGTTAACGTGAGGATGGCAGACGTAGTGATAATAAGCAAGGTGGATACTGCTTGCTACTCAGATATAGAGAAGGTCATGAGTAATGTTGAGAAAGTCAATCCGAGGGCTAAGATAATAACAGCAGCTATTCCATACACCGTCGATAAGCCCGAGCTAGTTGAGAGGAAGAAGGTGATAGTAGTTGAGGACGGCCCTACGGTGACCCACGGGGACATGGGTTTCGGAGCTGGCTATCTGATGGCGCGGAAGCTCAAGGCTGAGGTGATAGATCCAAGACCCTACGCAGTGGGCTCCATAAAGGAGACTTATGAGAAGTACCCTCACTTATCTCAAGTCCTCCCGGCAGTAGGCTACGGGGAGAGTCAGATGAGGGAGCTCGAGGAGACGATAAACAGATCGCCCGCTGAAGCTGTCATTCTAGGGACTCCGACGGATATAAGTAGATACCTCAGGATAAACAAACCAGCTGTCCACGTTTACTACGAGCTTCAAGAGATCGGTCCTATGACTTTGGAGGACGTGATAAAAGATTTCCTAGAGAGGGTTGGACGATGAGTGAGCTTAAGGAGAGAAGGATCTGGTTGATGAACTACAGGGAGTTTCAAGAGGCTATTGAGGACACCGATTTAGCTGTACTCCCGCTAGGTGTTTGCGAAGCTCACGGTCCGCATCTACCTTTAGGTACTGACTTCCTGATACCCGAGTGGCTATCCTTAAAGGTAGCGGAGAGGGTGAACGCTTTGGTAGCCCCTCCACTCTACTATGGAGTTGCGATAGGTCTTTCCGGTTACCTAGGCACGATAACGATAGGCGAATCGACTTTAGAGTCCTTGGTTTACGAGATCCTATCTGAGTTGGCCGGTAACGGCTTCGGGAAAGTAATACTGATGAACGGGCACGGGGGATCGGGTCAGGTGAGCGGTCTCTCTAAGGCCATGAGGAGGGCTTGGCTGGATTTGAGACTGAAGGTAGCGATGGTTATGTGGTGGGACCTAGCGAGGGAGTTGACTGAAGAGGTCTTCGGGGGAAGCGGAGGGCATGCCGGTGTGGATGAGACAGCCATGGTGCTTGCGATAAATAAGTTATTAGTAAAGGGGAATATGGAGGAAGAGGAGACTCACAGACTGAGGAGCGGCATTCAAGCAGTACCCCTTCCTGGACCCATATTAGCTTACGACGACAAGTTCGTCAAGGCGATCCCTGGAGATGAGAAAGTAGCGGACTTCGTGGAGAGATTAGTTGAGAGGATCTCTAGTGAGGTAATGAGGGTATTAGAGGGGTGGGATAGGCAGGAGATCTCCATCTGAAAAACTAAAAGAAACCTTCCCTCCAGTTTTTCACCCTAGCTACAATCCTCCTGAAGTCCTCAGCTCTGTGCATCCTCCTCTGAGATGGATAGAGTAGTAGGTAGGGAGTGCTGGCCCTCATACCGGGGATCACCCTGAGGGGTTGCGACCCGTGGAAGTACACAGATATCCCAACTAACCTATCGCTCCTCAAGAGCCCCTCAGAGCTCCTCCCATCGACATAGATAACACCTAATCTCCTCTCCCTAATTCTAGAAACGATCTCCTCAGAGTTATCTCCTATCAACTCAAGAGCTATGTAAGCGTCCCTCCCGATCCCGGCTAGGATCCTCTGCAACTTACTGAGGAACACGCTATAATTAGCGGGAACAGGGTTATTCGACGGTCTTATTACAGAGAAGTCCGCGTTCAGATAGAGGGAAAGATTGATAGAATCCTCAATGCTCCTCTGAGAGGCCTCTGAGATGTAAGGATTACTACTGAAGAGGTTCACGTCAGTCTCAGGAGATCTAACAGCTACAGTGATGTCTAGATTCCTAATAAGGTCCCTGATGGTTCTGATGTTCTCCCTATGGAGCATCGATGGAAAATAGTGAGGAGGCTCTGTTGAAATCAGAACACCCTCGCATCCGCTCCTCACCATGTAGGTGATCGCATCACCTATATCTGAACCCCAGAAGAACTCTGTGGAGCAGAGAAGTCTCAGACCCTTCTTAATCTCAAGGGGCATGAGAGCACCTCTCTCCCAGGTTAGGACTACTTTATGTATCTTTATATTAAATTGTAGAAGTGGAATGTTCCTCCCATCGAAGTAGGCCCTCTGGAAAAGAGCATTAGGAGAATTAATGTCCTAAAATCTTTTCTTGAGTTCTATTCTAACGCAATATTCTTCGCTCTGACGCTATACCGCTGAACCCTAGGTTCACCTTTAAGATCGGGTTCGAGAACGATCACTGACCCCTAGAAATCTCGGGAGCTATTTTTGTGGAAATCCATTCTACGGGCTTCTTAAGTAATTTATCTTAATCTAAAAAGTTATTTTATTTGTTATAATTATATATAAGGCAAATTTATGTGAAAATCTCTTTATAAGAAGATATTCGTGATTCTAATGGATATGATTCACATGTAGTGGATCCAAGT